>NZ_JBFBJT010000041.1:0-53480 GCF_040686175.1 Streptomyces sp. NPDC086077
ATCGGGGCGGGCCCGGGCCCTGGGCCCGGGCGTTGAGCGCGCGTTGATCGAACGTTTTTCGCGCCCCGGCAGGCTCTGCGTCATGCACTTCGAGACCAGCACCCCCGCGGACACCGCCTGGCAGGCCGAGGCCCTGTGCGCACAGACGGGGTCGGACTTCTTCTTTCCCGAGCCGGGCAGCTCGGTGCGTGAGGCGAAGCGCATCTGCGGCCTGTGCGAGATGCGCACCGCCTGCCTCGACTACGCCCTGGCGAACGACGAGCGCTTCGGCGTCTGGGGCGGCCTGTCCGAGAAGGAACGCCTCCAGCTACGCCGCACCGCCTGTAGACCGGCCTGACCTGATCCGTTCCCCAGGACGCGCAAGGGTCCTGGGGAGCAGAGGCCGACTCGCCGCCTTCTCAGAGGTGGACACGCCGGTTCGCACCGGTCGGGCGCGCCGGTCGCGGTCACGGCCGTCGTCCACCGCAAACCGCGCCGTTGCCACATCTGCAAGTCGCTCCATCGACAGGTCGATTCCGACCTCGGTGGGCGCGGGGCACCGCTCACCGGTGGCCGGATGAAGATCGGCTTCCAGCTCGCCCCGAGGATCGGGAGCCGTCGACCTCCACGATCCACGCCAAGCACCGGGCCTGTGCGAGGAGTCGCTCCGCGGCAGCCGTCCGCGGCGTGCACCGGACGGCGCGGCTCGCCCAGTGAGGCCCAGGCAGGCGGGGCGGCGGTCCAGCGCCGGGCCCCGCCCCCCCTTCGGCCGGGTCGGTCAGACCGCCCCGCGTGCCGCCATCCGCGCCTTGCGCGCCGCCAGCTTCTCGTCGAACTTCAGCGCCTCCGCGTCCAGCCCGTTCATGAAGAGCCCGAGCTCCTCCTGGGCCTTGAGGCCCTCGGGGCCGAGCCCGTCCATCTCCAGGATCTTCAGGAAGCGCAGCACCGGCTGGAGCACGTCGTCGTGGTGGATGCGCATGTTGTAGACCTCGCCGATGGCCATCTGCGCGGCGGCCCGCTCGAAGCCGGGGATGCCGTGGCCCGGCATGCGGAAGTCGACGACGACGTCCCGCACCGCCTGCATGGTCAGGTCGGGCGCCAGCTCGAAGGCCGCCTTCAGCAGGTTCCGGTAGAAGACCATGTGCAGGTTCTCGTCGGTGGCGATCCGCGCCAGCATCCGGTCGCAGACTGGGTCACCCGACTGGTGGCCGGTGTTGCGGTGCGAGATGCGGGTCGCGAGCTCCTGGAAGGCGACGTAGGCGACCGAGTGCAGCATCGAGTGCCGGTTGTCCGACTCGAAGCCCTCGCTCATGTGCGACATCCGGAACTGCTCCAGCTTGTCCGGGTCCACCGCACGCGAGGTCAGCAGGTAGTCGCGCATCACGATGCCGTGCCGGCCCTCCTCGGCGGTCCACCGGTGCACCCAGGTGCCCCAGGCGCCGTCGCGGCCGAAGAGGGAGGCGATCTCGTGGTGGTAGCTGGGGAGATTGTCCTCGGTCAGCAGATTGACGACCAGCGCGATCCGGCCGATCTCGGTGACCTTGGACTGGTCCTTCTCCCAGGCCTCGCCGTCCTCGAAGAGTCCGGGGAAGTTACGGCCGTCGGACCAAGGCACGTACTCGTGCGGCATCCAGTCCTTGGCGACCTTCAGGTGGCGGTTGAGCTCCTTCTCGACCACTTCCTCCAGGGCGTACAGCAGCCGGGCGTCGGTCCAGACGGAGGGGCTGCCGAGGTGCGGAGAGGTGATCGTCACGGGTACTCCAGGGGGACGTGGGACAAAGAGAGTCGGACCGGCGAGCGGCGCCGGAACCTACGGGATCGTAGGCTACGAATCCGTAGGTTACGAAGACGTAGGTTAAGTGCGCCGTAAAGACCGCTGTTCAGGAGCTCTAGGCATACAGCTCACGGAGCCGTACCGAGAGGCATGTCACAGACCCCTCGAGCTTCTCGAACTCGCTGATGTCCACGAGCACCGGGGTGTAGCCGAGGTCCGTGAACAGCTCCGCGGTCTTCGGGGCACTGGCGGCCATGAGCAGCTTGTCGCCACCGAGCAGTACCACATGGGAGCCGGAGGCCTCCGGCACATGCAGGAAACGCCCGAACAGCGACGGCGTGTCCATCAGCGGGATGTGCCCGATCACGGTCCCGTCGGGCAGCGCCGTGACCGCCGACTTCAGGTGCAGCACCTTGCTGACGGGCACGGCGACCACGCGCGCCCCCAGCGGCTCGAAGGCCGCCCGCAGCTGCCGCAGGCCGGCGGCGTTGGTGCGCCCGCCCCGGCCGACGTAGATCGTGTCGCCGATCTTCAGCACGTCACCGCCGTCCAGGGTGCCCGGCTCCCAGATCCAGTTCACCGAGCAGCCCAGACGGGCGACGACCTCCTCGACGCCCCCGGTCTCGTCCCGCCGGGACTCGGCCCCGGAGCGCGCGATCAGGGCGACGTTCTTGTACATGACCACCGTGTCCTCGACGAACACCGCGTCCGGGCAGTCGTCGGCCGGATCCACCTCGAGCGTCTCCCAGCCGTGGGTGTCCAGCGCCTCCGCGTACGCCTCCCACTGCCGGCCCGCCAGCTCGGCATCGGCCTTCTCCCGCTGAATGTGTGTCACCAGGCCTTCGACGAGGCGCGGGCCGGGGCGACGGATGAGGGCCTTCTTGCTGGGCACGTTCGGTCTCCGTATCGGATGGGGCGTTCTCGCTGTCCGGTTACCCGGGTCCGGCCGAAACCTGTCGGGGCGGGCCGACCTCATGCGCCGACATCATGCAGGGACATTGTGGGAGAGGACAGCCCCCTGAGCCCGCACCTGCGCCGCCACCCTCCGCAGGTGTTCCCCCGTGAAGGACCCCTCGAAGTTCAGCAGGTCGCCCGGCGTCCCCTCGAAGACCACCTGTCCGCCGTCCCGGCCACCACCGGGGCCCAGGTCGATCACCCAGTCGGCGTGCGCCACCACGTCCAGGTCGTGCTCCACGACGATCACCGTGTTCCCGGCGTCCACCAGCCCGTCCAGGAGCCGCAGCAGCCCGTCGACGTCCGACATGTGCAGCCCGGTCGTCGGCTCGTCGAGGACGTACACCGTGCCGGTGCGGTGCAGCCGTGTCGCCAGCTTGATCCGCTGCCGCTCACCGCCCGAGAGCGTGGACAGCGGCTGCCCCAGGGTCAGGTAGGTGAGCCCGACCTCCTTGAGGGCGCGCAGCCGGCGTCGTACCCCCGCCTCCGAGAAGAACGCCAGCGCCTGGTCGGCCGTCATCTCCAGCACGTCGGCGACGGACGTGCCCCCGACCGTCAGCCTCAGCACCTCCTCCCGGAACCGCCGACCCTCGCAGTCGGGGCACGTCGTGGTCACCGGGTCCATGAAGGCGAGGTCCGTGAAGAGGATCCCTCGCCCCTCGCACGTCCCGCACGCGCCCGCCGAGTTGAAGCTGAACAGCCCCGGCTCGACGCCCGTCTCCCGGGCGAAGATCCGCCGTACGGTGTCCATCACCCCGAGATACGTCGCCGGGGTCGACCGCGCCGAGATGCCGATGGAGGACTGGTCGACCACCACGGCGTCCGTGTGCGCGGCCGTGAACTGCGCGACCAGCGTGCTCTTGCCGGACCCGGCGACCCCGGTCACCGCGGTCAGCACCCCGGTCGGGAACTCCACCGTCACGTCCCGCAGGTTGTGCCGGCCGGCGCCCTTCACCCACAGCCCACCGGTCGCCCGGCGGGCGGGTGACTTGACCGCCGTACGGCGTCCCAGACAGCGCCCGGTCAGGGTGCCGGCGGCCGCCAGCTCGTCCGGCGTCCCCTCGAACACCACACGCCCGCCGTCGGCGCCCGCTCCCGGCCCCATGTCGACGACATGGTCGGCCAGCGCGATGACGTCGGGGTCGTGCTCGACGACCAGCACGGTGTTGCCCTTGTCCCGCAGCCGCAGCAGCAGATCGCCCAGCCGGCCGACGTCGCGCGGGTGCAGCCCGACGCTGGGCTCGTCGAAGATGTACGTCATCCCGGTCAGGCTGGAGCCCAGGTGACGCACGGTCTTCAGCCGCTGCCCCTCACCGCCGGAGAGCGTCGACGTCTCACGGCCGAGGCTGAGGTAGCCGAGGCCGATCGCCTCGATGCGTTCCAGCGCGGCGACGGCGGCCCGGGCGATCGGTCCCGCCACCGGGTCGTCGATGTCCTTCAGCACGTCGATGAGGTCGGTGACCTGCATCCGGGCGCAGTCGGCGATCGTGAGGCCGCTGATCCGGGTCGCGAGCGCCGCCGCGTTCAGCCGGGCGCCCTCGCACTGCGGGCAGTTCCCCTCGACGAGGTACTCCCGCACCAGGTCGCGCGTCTTCTGGCTCAGCGCCGACAGGTCCCGCTTCAGGTAGAGCCGCTCGAAACGGTCGGCGAGCCCCTCGTAGTCCGTGGTCCAGGTGCCGCCCGAACCGCTCACGGTGACCTTGCTGCCGGGCCGCCCCCGCATCAGGAACTCCCGCTCGGCCACGGTGAAAGCTCCCACCGGCTTGCCCGGGTCCAGCTCGTCGCTGTTGGTGTACGTCTGCCCCTGCCAGGTCCCGGCCGTGAACGGCGGGAAGCGGACCGCGCCGTCCGCCAGCGACCTGGCCGGATCGAGGATGCGGTCCCAGTCCGGCTGGACGGTGCGGCCAAGACCGTCGCAGCCGGGGCACATGCCCGACGGGTCGTTGAACGAGTACGCCGTTGCCGGGCCGGCGCTCGGCGTGCCGTGCCGCGAGAACAGCACGCGGATCACCGAGTAGACGTCCGTCATGGTGCCGACCGTGGACCGGGAGTGGCCCCCGATCGGCCGCTGGTCGACGACGATCGCGGGCGCGAGGTCCTCCAGCGCGTCCGCGTGCGGCCGCTCGTACCTGGGCAGCCGGTTGCGCACGAACCAGGTGAAGGTCTCGTTCAGCTGGCGCTGCGACTCGACCGCGATCGTGTCGAAGACGACGGAGGACTTTCCCGATCCCGAAACGCCGGTGAACACGGTCAGCCGGCCTTTCGGGATGCGGAGGGTGACGTCCTTCAGGTTGTTCTCACGGGCTCCGGTCAGCGTGATGAACTCGTTCATGCCTCCCAAGCTAGGAGGGATACCCGACAGCTTCTGGCGTGATTTCTCTGAGTTCTCCCTCCAGCA
Source organism: Streptomyces sp. NPDC086077 (assembly GCF_040686175.1). Lineage (NCBI taxonomy): Bacteria > Bacillati > Actinomycetota > Actinomycetes > Kitasatosporales > Streptomycetaceae > Streptomyces > Streptomyces sp. NPDC086077. Next base: position 5,106 of record NZ_JBFBJT010000041.1, read on the forward strand.
GCAGCCAGCGCGTGATCCCGATCGACTCCAGGAACGGCAGGTCGTGGCTGGCCACGACCAGCGCTCCCTCGTACGCCTCCAGCGCCGTGGTGAGCTGCCGCACGCTCGCCATGTCCAGGTTGTTCGTCGGCTCGTCCAGCATCAGCAGCTGCGGGGCGGGATCCGCCAGCATCAGTGCGGCCAGGGTCGCGCGAAAGCGCTCCCCGCCGGACAGCGTGGCCGCCTGCTGGTCGGCCCGGGCGCCCCGGAACAGGAAGCGGGCCAGCCGCGCCCGGATCCGGTTGTTGGTGGCGCCCGGCGCGAACCGGGCCACGTTCTCGGCGACCGTCAGCCCGCCGTCGAGGACGTCCAGCCGCTGCGGCAGGAAGCGCAGCGGTACATGCGCCGTCGCCTCCCCGGACACCGGCGCCAGCTCCCCGGCCACGGTGCGCAGCAGCGTCGTCTTGCCCGCGCCGTTGCGCCCGACCAGCGCGATCCGCTCGGGACCGTACAGATCGAAGCCGCCCTCGACCCGGGCGCCGTACGCGAGCTCCAGGTCCCGCAGGGTGAGCACGCTCCGGCCCTGCGGCACCGCGGTGTACGGCAGGTCGACGCGGATCTCGTCGTCGTCCCGTACGGCGTCCACGGCCTCGTCGAGCCGTTCTCTGGCCTCGGCGAGCTTCTCCTCGTGCAGGATGCGGTGCTTGCCCGCCGACTCCTGTGCCGCGCGCTTGCGCGCCCCCATGACGATCTTCGGCTCGCGCTTCTGCTCGAACATCTTCTGGCCGTACCGCTTACGGCGGGCCAGCTTGACCTGAGCGTCGGCCAGTTCGCGCTTCTGCTTGCGGAAGTCGGCCTCGGCGACCCGCGCCATCCGCTCGGCCGCCTCCTGCTCGGTCTCGAGCGCCACCTCGTACGCCGAGAAGTTCCCGCCGTACCAGGTGATCTCCCCGGAGCGCAGATCGGCGATCTGGTCGACCAGTTCGAGCAGCTCACGGTCGTGGCTGACCACCACCATGACGCCGGACCAGGCCGCGACGGCCGCGTACAGCCGCCTGCGCGCGTAAACGTCGAGGTTGTTGGTGGGCTCGTCCAGCAGCAGGATGTCCGGCCGGCGCAGCAGCAGCGCGGCCAGCCGCAGCAGCACGGACTCACCGCCGGAGATCTCGCCGACGGTGCGGTCCAGCTCGACATGGCCGAGCCCGAGTTCGCCCAGGGTGGCCAGGGCGCGCTCCTCGACGTCCCAGTCGTCGCCGACGGTCTCGAAGTGCTCCTCGGCCACGTCGCCGGCCTCGATGGCATGCAGCGCGGCACGCCGGGCGGCGATGCCGAGGGCCTCGTCGACGCGCAGGGCGGTGTCCAGGGTGACGTTCTGCGGGAGGTAGCCCACCTCGCCCGCGACACGTACGGTGCCGTCGGCCGGGGTCAGCTCGCCGGCGACCAGTTTCAGCAGGGTCGACTTCCCCGAGCCGTTGACACCGACGAGCCCGGTCCGGCCGGGGCCGAAGGAGGCGTCGAGGCCGTCGAGGACGGAGGTGCCGTCGGGCCAGGCGAAGGCAAGGGACGTACAGGTGATCGAAGTATGCAAAGGGGCCTCGCGGTTGCTTGAAGCGTTCAGGGGCAACGCGTATCGAGACACCGGAAGACGGCGACCACCGCGTGGGCCGTGGGCCCAGGGGTGGGGGAGCACAAGGAATGCCCTGCTCCGCAAGGACGGCTCGAACGCCGAGGTCGCACGCGGCGTGCACACCTGACAGGTGTGACGCGGTGTCTCAGGACCTCAGATGAGCAACGTCCTTCTCCAATCGGCGGCAACAGGACCGTCTAAAACGTACGAGGGGCGCCGGGGCCTGTCAACGGATTAACGGGTGTCCGCGGCCAGGGCGCACCGGCACATCGGAAGGGGCTGGTCAGCAGGCGTCCCGCATCAGCTCCGCCAGGTCGTGGTCCAGGTCGAGGCGGGCGTGCTCCAGGCCCTCGGGCACCAGTACGCGCGTCGCCTCCAGGAACCGGCGCAGCTCGCCCGAGCGGACGTGCACGACGGCCGTGCCCTCGGGGGCGTGGAACTCCAGCACCGTCCGGTCGTAGCCGTACGGCCGCACCCGCACGTCGCCGCGGCCCTCGGGCTCGTGCATGCCGGCGGCCAGCAGTTCGCGGGAGAAGGTCCAGCAGACCTCCTCGTTCTCCAGCGTGGCCTGGGCCGGGAACGTCATCCGGATCGCGAACGGATCCGTCAGGTCGTAGGTGAGCGTCGCGGGGATGCTCGGCATCCGCGGCGCGGCGGCGACGAGGCGCGCCTCGACTGACTGCTCGATGACGGTGGACATCGCCTTGCTCCCTTGTGACGGCCGGACGGACTTCCGGTGTGAGGCCGGGTACTGGGTGAGACGACGGAATCCACGCATCCGTGCACCCGCGCGTGCAGTGACGTGCGTCACCGTCTTCCGTGTCGGCGGCGGGGCCGCGCCCGGTGTCGGCGGCGGGCCGTGTCGCCCGTCTGGAGAGCCGGCCGTGCCCTGTTTGTCGTATTCACCCACGATGGGGGTACTCGTTGGCCCGACGCGAGAGGAAGTGAGCGGACATGCCAAGCGGTTCGAGCCCCAAGCGGGAACGGCAGTACGAGCACATCAAGGAGAGTGCTCAGGACCGGGGCGAGAGCGCGGGGCGCGCCAAGGAGATCGCGGCCCGCACGGTGAACAAGGAACGCGCACGCTCCGGCGAGTCGAAGACGGCAAGCCGTACGTCCACCCAGGACATGTCGTCGGGCAGGCGGGGCGGCCAGCGGTCCGGGAAGGGCTCTCAGGGCCCCACCTACGACCAGCTGTACCAGGAGGCCAAGCGGCGCAACATCCACGGCCGTTCGGACATGAACAAGCAGCAGCTGCAGCGCGCGCTCGGCAAGTGAACCGGTCCCGGGCGGCCCGGCGGGCGGGCCGCCCGGCCCCGTAACCTCGTCCTCACCATGACGACGACCGTACGCATCCCCGTAGACTGGCCCACCACCGAGGAACAGGCCCACGCCGTCCAGGACGAGTTGCGCCGCAGGGTGGTGCTCGACGAGCCGGGGCCGCCGCCCGGCACGGGTCGTGTCACCGGTGTAGACGTCGCCTACGACGACGAGCGGGCCGTGGTGGCGGCGGCGGCCGTGGTGCTGGACGCGGCCACGCTCGACGTCGTCGCCGAGGCCACGGCCGTCGGGCGGATCTCCTTCCCGTACGTGCCCGGCCTGCTCGCCTTCCGCGAGATCCCCACCGTCCTGGCCGCCCTCGACGCCCTGCCCGTCCCGCCCGGCCTGGTGGTCTGCGACGGCTACGGCCTCGCCCACCCGCGCCGCTTCGGGCTCGCCAGCCACCTCGGGGTCCTCACGGGACTGCCGACGATCGGCGTCGCCAAGAACCCGTTCACCTTCACCCACGCCGACTTGGCACCCGCGCGCGGGTCGTCGGCCCCGCTGCTCGCGGGCGACGAGGAGGTCGGCCGCGCCCTGCGCACCCAGCAGGGCATCAAGCCGGTGTACGTGTCCGTCGGGCACCGCGTCCTTCTGGACACGGCCTGCGCCCATGTACTGCGCCTCAGCCCGCGCTACCGCCTGCCCGAGACCACCCGCCTCGCCGACTCCCTGTGCCGCCGCGCCCTTCGCGAGGCGACGGCAGGCGCGGCGGACGCGTAGGTGAGTACGCGGCCACGCGGGACAAGGCCCGTCTGAGTACCCGTACGGATGCCGGTGCACCGTCATGATCGGCAGGCTGAGCCGCATGACGACACACCGCGCCCCCGAGCCCGTCACCCACCCGAGCCGCCCCGTGACGGCGGCCCTGGCCCTCGCCGTGCTGGCCGGACTGGCCTGGCTCGGCGCGATGATCTACACCCTGGCCGAGTGGACGACGTAGGCGCGCGTCCCGCCTGCGACCAGGGTCGCGGTGCGTTGCCATCCGGGCCCGGGAGCAGCGGTCCGTCGCCGGAGTCACCGGCTCGCCGGCGTCGGGACTACCTGCTCGCTGCCAGGCGGAACGTGATGCCTGCCGTGCGTAGGCGGTCCAGGAGCGCGTCGCCCATCGCCACCGCCGTGGTGACCTGGCCGGCGGTCGCGGGCAGGGTGTCGAAGGCCAGGGACAGGGCGCCCTCGGCGAACATCTTCGCCGTCTCGCCGTACCCGGGGTCGCCGCCCGCGACCTCGGTGAACACCTTCCGTCCACCGCCCTCGCCCACGAAGCGCACGGAGAACCAGCTCTTCGCCCGCTTCTCCGCGCTCGGCCCCTGCCCGGGTTTGAGCCGGTCGGACAACCAGCGCCGGGCGGGCGGGAGTTGGGCGGCGGTCGCGAGCGCGCCCACCGCCGCGACCCCACCCACCGCGACCGGCAGCCGCCGTACGGCGGCGTAGTGCCGGTAGCGGAAGTCGGGGCCGTACCGTGCCAGCGCCTTCGCCGAGCGGCGCACGATCTGCGGGTCGATGGTCGGCAGCGGCAGCGCCCACGCGCGCACCTCGGGGACGAACCGCGGCGCCCCGGACGGTGTCGTCGCCCGCCGCCCCACCAGCCGCGGCTCGTGCCGGCGCCGTTCCCGCGCGGCGGCCGCCATCTGCCGGGGCCGCGCGAACTGGTTCAGCGCGGAGGCGAACGTCCCGCCCGAGAAGGCGGCGTCGGCCGTGACGAACCCGTCCACCGTCAGCGGAACACCCTCGGGAAGCTGCTGGACGGTGTAGTACACGCCCAGGTCGTGCGGCACCGAGTCGAACCCGGCCGCGTGCACCAGCCGGGCGCCGGTCTCCCGCGCCCGGGTGTCGTGCCGCACGTACGTCAGATCGACGAACTCGGGCTCACCCGACAGGTCCAGATAGTCGGTCCCGTTGTCCGCGCAGGCGGCCACGAGTTCCTCGCCGTACGTCACATAGGGGCCCACCGTCGTGGCCACCACGCGCGCCTGCTCGGCGAGGCGGCGCAGCGACGCAGGGTCGGTCACGTCGGCCCGCAGCACCCCGATCTCCGCGCCGCCCGGCGACTGCTCCCGCAGCCCCTCCCGCAGTCGCGCCAGCCGCAGTTCGCTCCGGCCGGCGACGGCCCAGCGCAGGTCCTTCGGCGCGTGCTCGGCGAGGTACTCGGCCGTCAGTGTGCCCACGAAGCCCGTGGCTCCGAAGAGCACGATGTCGTACGGCCGATCAGCCCTGGACGGCTTGCTCATGACACCCCTCGCTTCCGCAGCCCGCGCCGCTGTCGGTGGCTGAGGCTAGCGTGAGCACTGCGGAGCCCGACGACGAGCCCGGAGGTGGACGGTGACCGTGCCCAGGAACGCCCTGAAGAAGTGGGAAAAAGTGCGCGAGTTCGCGCTCGGGCTGCCCGGCGCGGTCGAGGAGTTCCCCTGGGGCGAGTCGGTCGCCAAGGTCGACACGAAGGTGTTCGTGTTCCTCGGCATGGGCGACGGCAGCCACCCCCCGGGCGTCACCGTCAAGCTCAGGGACGACACCAGCCACGCCCACGCCCTGACGGCCCCGGGCGCCGAGCCCGCCGGCTACGGCCTGGGCAGGTCCGGCTGGGTGAGGATCCCGGTCCGGTCGGAGGGCGCCCCGATGGCGGAGCTCCTCTGCGACTGGGTCGAGGAGAGCTACCGCGTCATCGCCCCCAAGCGCCTGATAGCGGAGATGGACGCACGCTGACGCCGCACCGGCGTGGTGGTGCGGCCGACCACCTGGCACCCTGGATGTCTAAGCGCTTGCTCGTCCAGGCCTTGTGCCCACTGGAACACGTTCTTACCATCACCGGTGTTACATCAGTTGTGTCACAGCGACAGGGGCTGAAGACCATGGCGAAGACGCCACCGCACGGCCCGCTCACCGGCGTACGCGTGGTCGAGCTGGCCGGAATCGGCCCCGGCCCCTTCGCCGCCATGCTCCTCGCCGACCTCGGCGCCGACGTCGTCCGCGTGGACCGCCCCGGCGGCGGCGGCCTCGCGATCGACCCCCGGTACGACATCACCAACCGCAACAAACGCTCGGTGATCGTCGACCTGAAGTCCCCGGACGGCCCCGCCCGCGTCCTGGACCTCGCCGCCCGCGCCGACGTCCTGATCGAGGGCAACCGCCCCGGCGTCGCCGAGCGCCTCGGTGTCGGCCCCGAGGCCTGCCACGCCCGCAACCCGGCGCTGGTCTACGGCCGGATGACCGGCTGGGGCCAGGACGGCCCGCTCGCCCGGCGCGCCGGCCACGACATCGCCTACATCGCGCCGACCGGCACCCTCGGCATGATCGGCCGCCCCGGCGAGCCCCCCGCCGTCCCGGCCAACCTGGTCGGCGACTACGCGGGCGGCTCCCTCTACCTGGTCGTCGGCGTCCTCGCCGCTCTGCACCACGCCCGTGCCACGGGCACCGGCCAGGTCGTCGACGCCGCCATCGTCGACGGCACCGCCCACCTCGCCGCGATGATCCACGGCATGCTCGCCGCCGGCGGCTGGCAGGACCGGCGCGGCGCCAACCTCCTCGACGGCGGCTGCCCGTTCTACGGCACCTACGAGACGGCCGACGGCCAGTACATGGCGGTGGGCGCGCTGGAGCAGCAGTTCTACGACGAGTTCGTCAGGCTGCTGGACATCGCCGACCAGGCCCCGGCCCGCAAGGACATCACCCGCTGGGGCGAACTGCGCGAGGCCGTCGCCGCCCGCTTCAAGACCCGTACGAGGGACGAGTGGACCGCCCTCTTCGAGGGCAGCGACGCCTGCGTGGCGCCCGTGCTGTCGCTGCGCGAGGCCCCGCACCACCCGCACCTCGCCGCCCGCGGCACCTTCACCGACCACGGCGGCATCACCCAGCCCGCCCCCGCGCCCCGCTTCTCCGCCACCCCGACCGCCGTCCGCAGCGGCCCGGCGCAGCCCGGCGCCGGCACCGCGGACGTGGCCCGCGACTGGGACGTACCGAGCCTGACGCACGACGGGCCCCTGACGTCCCCGGCCCCTGCGAAAGCCCCTCACCGAAAGGCCCCCCAGTGACCACCGAAGCGTATGTGTACGACGCGATCCGCACCCCGCGCGGACGTGGCAAGGCGAACGGCGCCCTGCACGGCACCAAGCCCATCGACCTGGTCGTCGGGCTCATCCACGAACTCCGCGACCGCTTCCCGGACCTCGATCCCGCCGCCGTCGACGACATCGTGCTCGGCGTGGTCGGGCCCGTGGGCGACCAGGGCTCCGACATCGCCCGGATCGCCGCCGTCGCCGCCGGGCTGCCGGACACGGTGGCGGGCGTGCAGGAGAACCGCTTCTGTGCGTCCGGCCTGGAGGCCGTCAACATGGCCGCGATGAAAGTCCGTTCGGGCTGGGAGGACCTCGTCCTCGCGGGCGGCGTCGAGTCGATGTCCCGGGTGCCGATGGCCTCGGACGGCGGCGCCTGGTTCAACGACCCGATGACCAACCTCGCGGTCGACTTCGTCCCGCAGGGCATCGGCGCCGACCTGATCGCCACCATCGAGGGCTTCTCCCGCCGTGACGTCGACGAGTACGCGGCCCTGTCGCAGGAGCGCGCGGCGACCGCCTGGAAGGAGGGCCGCTTCGCGCGCTCGGTCGTGCCGGTGAAGGACCGCGCCGGCCTCGTCGTCCTCGACCACGACGAGCACCCGCGTCCCGGCACCACCGCCGACTCGCTCGCCAAGCTGAAGCCGTCGTTCGCGGACATCGGCGACCTCGGCGGCTTCGACGCCGTGGCGCTGCAGAAGTACCACTGGGTCGAGAAGATCGACCACGTGCACCACGCGGGCAACTCCTCCGGCATCGTGGACGGCGCAGCCCTCGTCGCGATCGGCTCCAAGGAGGTCGGCGAGCGCTTCGGGCTCACCCCCCGCGCGCGGATCGTCTCCGTCGCGGTCTCCGGCTCCGAGCCCACCATCATGCTCACCGGCCCCGCCCCCGCGACCCGCAAGGCGCTCGCCAAGGCCGGGCTCACCATCGAAGACATCGACCTCGTCGAGATCAACGAGGCCTTCGCCGCGGTCGTCCTGCGCTTCGTGAAGGACATGGGCCTGTCCCTGGACAAGGTCAATGTCAACGGCGGCGCCATCGCCCTCGGCCACCCGCTCGGCGCCACCGGCGCGATGATCCTCGGAACCCTCGTCGACGAACTGGAGCGCCAGGACAAGCGGTTCGGCCTCGCCACGCTGTGCGTCGGCGGCGGCATGGGCATCGCCACGATCGTCGAGCGCATCTGACCCGGCCCGTCCCAGATCCCGATACGGAGTAGCAATGACCGAGAGCACCACCATCCGCTGGGAGCAGGACGAGACCGGCGTCGTCACCCTCGTCCTCGACGACCCGGGCCAGTCCGCGAACACCATGAACAAGGCGTTCCGCGACTCCCTCGCCGTGATCACCGACCGGCTGGAGGCCGAGCGGGACTCCATCCGCGGCATCGTCTTCACCTCCGCCAAGAAGACCTTCTTCGCCGGCGGCGACCTGCGCGACCTGATCCGGGTCACCCCGGAGACCGCCCAGGAGCTGTTCGACGGCGGCCTGGCCATCAAGCGCAATCTGCGCCGCATCGAGACGCTCGGCAAGCCGGTCGTCGCCGCGCTGGGCGGCGCGGCCCTGGGCGGCGGCTACGAGATCGCCCTCGCCTGCCACCACCGGGTCGCCCTGGACGCGCCCGGTTCGAAGATCGGCTGCCCCGAGGTCACCCTCGGCCTGCTGCCCGGAGGCGGCGGCGTGGTCCGCACCGTACGCCTGCTGGGCATCGCCGACGCCCTGCTCAAGGTGCTGCTCCAGGGCACCCAGTACAGCCCCCGCCGCGCCCTGGAGAACGGCCTGGTCGACGACGTGGCCGAGACCCCCGAGGAGATGCTCGCCAAGGCCCGCGCATTCATCGACGCCCACCCCGAGTCGCAGCAGCCCTGGGACAGGCCCGGCTATCGCATCCCCGGCGGCACACCCGCCAACCCGAAGTTCGCGGCCAACCTGCCCGCCTTCCCGGCCAACCTGCGCAAGCAGACGAACGGCGCCCCCTACCCGGCACCCCGCAACATCCTCGCCGCCGCCGTCGAGGGCTCCCAGGTCGACTTCGAGACCGCCCAGGTCATCGAGGCCCGCTACTTCGTGGAGCTGGCCGCCGGGCAGACCTCGAAGAACATGATCCAGGCGTTCTTCTTCGACCTCCAGGCCGTCAACTCCGGCGCCAACCGCCCCCAGGGAGTCGAGCGCCGCCAGGTCAGCCGGGTGGCCGTCCTGGGCGCCGGGATGATGGGCGCCGGCATCGCCTACTCGTGCGCCCGCGCCGGCATCGACGTCGTGCTGAAGGACGTCTCCCTGGAGGCCGCCCTCAAGGGCAAGGAGTACTCCGAGAAGCTGTGCGCCAAGGCCGTCGCCAAGGGCCGTACGACGCGGGAGAAGGCCGACGCGCTGCTCGCCCGCATCACCCCCACCGCGGAGGCCCAGGACCTCGCCGGCTGCGACGCGGTGATCGAGGCCGTCTTCGAGGACACCGCGCTCAAGCACAAGGTGTTCCAGGAGATCGAGCAGGTCGTCGCGCCGGACGCGCTGCTGTGCTCCAACACCTCCACGCTCCCCATCACCGCCCTCGCCGAGGGCGTGCAGCGCCAGGGCGACTTCATCGGGCTGCACTTCTTCTCGCCGGTCGACAGGATGCCGCTCGTCGAGATCATCAAGGGCGAGCGGACCGGCGACGAGGCCCTGGCGCGCGCCTTCGACCTGGTCCGGCAGATCAGCAAGACGCCGATCGTCGTGCACGACTCGCGCGGCTTCTTCACCTCCCGCGTCATCGGCCACTTCATCAACGAGGGCGTGGCGATGGTCGGCGAGGGCATCGAGCCCGCGTCCGTCGAGCAGGCGGCGGCCCAGGCGGGCTACCCGGCCAAGGTGCTCTCCCTGATGGACGAGCTGACGCTCACCCTCCCGCGCAAGATCCGCAGCGAGACGAAGCGCGCCGTCGAGGAGGCGGGCGGCACCTGGACCCCGCACCCGGCGGAGGCCGTCATCGACCGCATGGTCGACGAGTTCGGCCGCACCGGCCGCAGCGGTGGCGCCGGCTTCTACGAGTACGGCGAGGACGGCAGGCGCGCCGGCCTGTGGCCGGGCCTTCGGGAGCACTTCACCCGCGCGGGCACCGAGATCCCCTTCCGGGACATGCAGGAGCGGATGCTCTTCTCCGAGGCGCTCGACACGGTCCGGCTGCTGGAGGAGGGCGTGCTGACGTCGGTCGCCGACGCCAACATCGGCTCGATCTTCGGCATCGGCTTCCCCGGCTGGACCGGCGGGGTCCTGCAGTACGTCAACGGCTACGACGGCGGCCTGCCCGGCTTCGTGGCACGCGCGCGGGAGCTCGCCGAGCGCTACGGCGACCGCTTCCTGCCGCCGGCGCTGCTGGTGGAGAAGGCGGAGAAGGGGGAGCGGTTCAGCGACTCAGCCCGTTCCTGACTCCGCGAGCCACTCGCCCAGCTCCTCCTTCAGCGACCGCTGGAAGGTGGTCAGGAGCGCCTGCACCACCAAGGGGTGCATGTGGGCCGACAGGGACTTCACGTCCCGCGGCCCGCGCTCCGACACCTCACCGCGGAAGAGCTGGGCGAGCTCGTGCGCCGCGGCGCGTGAGTGTTCGATGAGGACCTTGCGCGCCGCCAGGATCGCCTCCTGCGAGACCGGCACGTCCAGCAGCCGGACGCCGAGCCGCAGCAGCCCGAGGTCGACGGCGTAGGCGCCGTCGCCGGGCCGGACCACGTCCATCGCGGTCAGCCGCTCGGTGTCGGCGTCGGTCAGGTGCCGCCCCGCCCGCCGCTCCAGCTCCGCGCGCGTCATCGTCTCCACCGTGTCCGGCGCCCAGGAGGCCACCACCGCCCGGTGGATCGCCAGGTCGTGCGCGCTGAGATCAGGCGGCAGCTGTCGCAGATAGCGCTCGATGGCAGCCAGCGTCATGCCCTGGCGCTGCAGCTCCTCGATGAGCTCCAGCCGGGCCAGGTGCTCCCGCCCGTAGTGCCCCACGCGCCGCGGGCCGATCTCAGGCGGCGGCAGCAGGCCCTTGGTGCCGTAGAAGCGCACGGTGCGCACCGTGACGCCCGCCCGCGCGGCCAGCTCGTCGATCGTGAGGGTCGGCTCCTCGGCGTCGGTCGTCATGCGCAGCAGTATCGCTGTCTCACCAGTGCTGTGAAACCTCGTGCGCACCCCGACGGCACCCTGTGATGAACCGAAGATGATCGTGGGATGGACATGGGGTGACTGTGTGAGAAACAAGCCCCCGGTCACGGAGACCACCACGATCGTCCTCCTGCTGGCCTGCCTCGCCATGATGGGGAACGACCCCCAGGTCGGCCACAGGACACTGCTGCTCATCCCGCTGATCGCGATCATGATCGTCGGCGGCTGGTACGCCCTGCGCCGCCGCACCTCGCGCGACTCGGACCAGGAGCTGTCCCGCCTGACGAAGTAGCCCGCGGCCCCGCAACCACTGTCAGTGGCACCGCCTACGGTGGCGTCATGTCGGAGATCAAGTATGTCCGGGGTGACGCCACCGGCCTCTGTCCGCCACGTCGGGGGCGCGCCGTGAAGGGGCGCGGGGAACTGCGCGGCCGGCCCCGAACGACCCGCAGCGACTCACCGTCCGTGGCGCCCACGGCGAGAGACCGGTTCGCCGTGACGGTCCACGACCACGGGGAGGGCGGGAGTTGAGCGCCGGCGCCGATGTTCTCGTGCTGGGTGGGGCAGGGGTCGACACCATCGTGTACGTGCCGGAGCTGCCCCTGCCGTACGCCGACAGCTACATGATCGACTCCGGGATCCGCACCCGCGCCGGCCAGACCGGGGACTTCGTCGCCCTCGGCCTCGGCGCGCTGGGCCTGCGCACCCATCACCTCGACCTGCTCGGCGACGACCCCGAGGGGCGACCTGGTCCGCGCCCTGCACCGGGACAAGGGCATCGCCCTCACCGCCGTCCCGCAACCGGCCGGCACCAAGCGCGCGGTCAACCTCGTCGGCCCCGACGGCAGACGCCTCTCCCTGTACGACACGAGCCGCGCGCATGCCGACGACCGGCTGCCCGAGGCGACGGTCCGGGTACTGGCGGAGTCGAGCCGTCATGTCCACGTCGCCATCACCCACCCCTGCGCGCACGCCCTGCCCGTGCTCCGCGACACCGGCGTGCCCCTCTCCACCGACCTGCACGACTGGGACGGCGAGAACGCCTACCACGAGCCCTTCGCCCTCGCCGCGGACATCGTCTTCGTCTCCGCCGCCGCGCTCACCGACCCCGAGCGCACCCTGCGCCGCATCGCCGAGCGCGGCCGTGCCCAGATCGTCGTCGCCACGGCAGGCGCCCAAGGCGCGTACGTCCTCGCCGACGGCGACCTGACCCGCGTCCCGGCGGTGCCGCCGCCCGCCCCGGTGGTGGACTCCAACGGCGCGGGGGACGCCTTCGCCGCGGCCTTCCTCTTCGGCCACCTGGGCGGCGAACCGCCCCACCGATGCGCCCTGTTCGGCGCGATCGCCGGCGCCCACGCGTGCACGGTGCCGTCGACCGAGGCGGACGCGATCGGGCGGGACGAACTCCTCGAACGCGCGGCCGAGATGAGCGGATGACGAGTGGCCGAAGCGGCCCGGGGCGGCGTCCGCCCACCCCGGGCCCACTCCGCTGCCCACGACTGCACGTACGCGCCCTTACCCGCCGTGCTCATGGTCGTGCACACCATTGGTCGCCGCGATCTTCTTCCACGACTTCGGCTGCTCCGGTGCCCCCTTCGCCCCCAGCGCCCGGGCGGAGATCGAGGCGTCCCGCGCCGCCGGCGTCCCCGGCTTCGACGGCTGGAACAGCCAGGTGTCGAACAGCCCGCCCAGCCGTTTCCCGGAAACCCCCTCGGCGTACCTGCGGAAGTCGGCCACCGAGGCGTTGCCATGGGCGTACTTCCGCGGCCAGCCCTTGAGGACGGCGAAGAAGTCCTCGTCGCCGATCTCGTTGCGCAGCGCCTGCAGGGCCAGCGCACCCCGGTCGTAGACGGCCAGGTGGAACTGGTTCTCCGGCCCGGGGTCACCGGGGCGTACCGTCCAGAACGGATCGTCCGCCGGGTGCGACGCGTACACGTAGTCCGCGATCTCCTGCGCCGTCCCCTCGCCCTCGTTCTCGGACCACAGCCACTGGGAGTAGCGGGCGAAGCCCTCGTTGACCCAGATGTCCTTCCAGTGGGACACCGACACCAGGTCGCCGTACCACTGGTGGGCCAGCTCGTGCACGACCACGGACGTGTTCGACCCGTTCGTGAACTGCCGCGGGCTGTAGAACGGCCGGGTCTGCGTCTCCAGCGCGTAGCCGGTGTCGGTGTCCGGGACGTAGCCGCCGAGCGCGTTGTACGGATACGCCCCGAAGTAGTCGGTGAGCCAGTCCGCGATCTCACCGGTCCGCCCGACACTGGCCCGCGCCGCGCCGTCGAGGTCGCCCAGATCCTTGGAGTAGGCGTTGACGACGGGGACGCCGCTGTCCGACGTCCCGGTCGTGATGTCGAACCTGCCGACCGCGAGCGTGGCGAGGTAGGTGGCCTGCGGCTTGTTGGACCGCCAGCTCCAGCGGGTCCACCCGGCCCTCGAAGTCCTCGACTGGAGCGTGCCGTTGGAGATGGCCTGCGTCCCGTCCGGGACCTGCACCGACACGTCGAAGGTGGCCTTGTCCAGCGGGTGGTCGTTGCTCGGGAACCACCACCACGCCGACTCGGGTTCACCGGCCGCGACCCCGCCGTCCGCCGTCCGCAGCCAGCTGGTGAAGCCGTAGGCCTGCTTCGACGACGGCACCCCGCTGTAGCGCACCACCACGGTGACGGACGTCCCCTTGGCCAACGGCCGGCTCGGCGTGATCTCCAGTTCGTGCTGGCCGGAGGTGCTGAACGCCGCCTTGGCTCCGTTGACCCGCACTTCGCTCACATCCAGCAGGAAGTCCAGGTCGAACCGGGACAGGTCCTGCGTGGTTCGCGCCAGCAGGGTCGCCGTGCCCTCCAGCCGGTCGTCCGCGGGCTGGTACTTCAGCCGCAGGTCGTAGTGGGAGACGTCGTATCCGCCGTTGCCGTACGCCGGGTAGTAGGGGTCGCCGATGCCCGGGGCGCCGGGGGAGTGGCTCGCGGCCGATGCCGGGATCGCCAGCAACAGGGACGCCGCCGCGAGTGCGCCCGGCGTCGTGATTCTGCGGTGCACTGAATCTCCAAGTCGTAGGGCGAAAGGGCTGTTCGGAGCCTGTTGTGCTCAGACGTACCTGGCTTGTCCCACGACAACTGCTGTCACAAGATCGCCATTAGCCTTCATACACCCGGACACCCCGACGTCGGTTTTTCGCCACTCGCATCCACTGCGGCGCGTCGTCAGCCGCCCCCTTCTGCACAGCAGTTGACGGCGGTACCGTCCGGCGCATGCCGACACGTACGCGCTTCACGACCTGGAGACCGCTCGCGACGGCGGCCACCGCCGCCCTGACGGCCACTCTGCTCACCCCCGCCGCCGCACAGGGCGCGCCGGGGGGAACGCCACGGGAGAGCCGCCCCGTCTACGCGTACGACACCGCCGTTCGCGAGGCGGTCTGGGTGGACACCCGCCTCGACGGCGACGGCGACGGCCGGTCCGACCGCGTCGCCGTCGACATCGTGCGCCCGCGCGAACCCGCCCAGCAGGGCCGCAAGGTGCCGGTCGTCATGGAGGCCAGCCCGTACTACTCGTGCTGCGGCCGGGGCAACGAGAGCCAGCGCAAGACGTACGACGCGGACGGCGATGTCGTCCAGATGCCGCTGTACTACGACAACTACTTCGTGCCGCGCGGCTACGCGTTCGTCGCCGTCGACCTCGCGGGCACCAACCGCTCCGACGGCTGCGTCGACGTCGGCGGCCGGTCCGACGTGCGGTCCGCGAAGGCCGTCGTCGACTGGCTGAACGGGCGCGGCAAGGCCTACACCACCCGCACCGGCACCACCCGGGCCGAGGCCGGCTGGAGCAACGGCAGAACGGGGATGATCGGCAAGAGCTGGGACGGCACCATCGCCAACGGCGTCGCCGCCACCGGCGTCGAGGGCCTGGAGACCATCGTGCCGATCAGCGCGATCTCCTCCTGGTACGACTACTACTTCGCCAAGGGCGCCCCGCTGTACGGCTCAGGCCCCGACTGGCTCTCCGACCACGTCAACAGCCCCGAAGCCCGCGCCCGCTGCGGCGCCGTGCAGCGCAGGCTCGCCGACGGCGCCCCGCGCACCGGCGACTGGACGCCGCTGTGGAGCGAGCGCGACCACGTCAGGGACGCGGACAAGGTGCGGGCGAGCGTCTTCCTGGTCCACGGCATGCAGGACCTCAACGTGCGCATGCAACACGTCGGCCCGTGGTGGGACGCCCTCGCGGAGAACGGCGTGCGGCGCAAGATCTGGCTCTCCCAGACCGGCCACGTCGACCCCTTCGACTTCCGCCGCGCCGCCTGGGTGAAGACCCTGCACCGCTGGTTCGACCACGAACTCCTCGGCTACGACAACGGCATCGACCGCGAGCCCATGGCCGACATCGAACGCCACCCCGACCAGTGGGTGACGTCGAAGTCCTGGCCGCCGCGCGGCACGGAAACCGTACGGCTGAATCCCGCCCAGGGCACCCGGCCCGGAGTCGGCACCCTGGGCCTGCGCCCCGGCGAGGGCACCGAGACCTTCACGGACGACCCGCGGCACGGCGAGACCGACTGGGCCGCGCGGATCGACCTGACCACCCCGGACAAGGCCGGCTTCGTCACCCGCCCCCTCGGCCGCGACCTGCGCCTCGCCGGCTCGTCCGAGGTCACCGTGACGGCGACCCCCACGACCCCCACGGCGCACCTCTCGGCCGTCCTGGTGGACCTCGGCCCCGCCACGATCCGCGACTACGCCGACGCCGCCGAGGGCGTCACCACCCTCCCCGAGCGCACCTGCTGGGGCCCCTCCACCACCGGCGACAGCTCCTGTTACAAGGAGACCCGGGCCAAGAAGACCGACGTCGGCTACACGATCGTCAGCCGCGGCTGGGCCGACCTGGGCAACCACGCATCGGACCGCACCGGCCGCCCGCTCACCCCGGGCAAGCGGTACACCCTCACCCTCGACCTGGCCGCGACCGACCACGTCGTCCCGGCCGGACACCGGCTGGGGCTGATCGTCGCGGGCACCGACAAGGACCTCATCGACCGGCCGGCCGACACCCCGGCCCTGACCCTGGACCTGTCCCGCACCTCCGCACGCGTCACGGTCGTCGGAGGAACGGCCGCCTACGTCCGCGCCACCGCCGGCGCGCACACGGACGCCGCCCTCCCGGCCACCGAACTGGGCGGCGTACGCGATCCACGCACCGCCCAGCGCCTGCCGGACGCAAGGCGGTGACACCGGCGCGGCGTGTCCCGGCACGGGCCGATGAAACAGGCCTATTTTCCGCCACATGGGTAGGGGCGAGACGGAGGGATCACCTGTGACCTCCGTGGCTCTGACGAAAGGTGCCGCCCGTGACGAATGACCGACCGACCGACCACCACCGCCCGGCAGGGGACTCGCTGCCGGGTTCGGAGGCGGGTCTTCCCGGGCAGGGACCGCCCAGGACCGACCGGATCGTGTTCGGGGTCACCGCCGTGCTCACGCTGGCCTTCGTGATCTGGGGCGCGACCGCGACGGACTCCCTGGAGAGCGTCTCCAGCAGCATGCTCAGCGGGCTGATGCACAACGGCGGCTGGGCGTTCATGCTGACCGCCTCGGGGTTCGTGGTCTTCGCCCTCTGGCTCGCGGCCAGCCGCTACGGCCGGATCCACCTCGGCGCCGAGGGCGAGGAGCCGGAGTTCCGCACGGTGTCCTGGGTCGCGATGATGTTCAGCGCCGGCATGGGCATCGGCCTGATGTTCTACGGCGTGAGCGAGCCGCTCGCGCACTACACCACGCCACCGCCGGGCACGGACCCGGCCGACTCCGGCGAGCGCATGGAGACGGCCATGGCCACCACCCTGTTCCACTGGACGCTCCATCCATGGGCGATCTACGCCGTGGTCGGTCTCGCCATCGCCTACAGCACCTTCCGCAGGCGCCGCCGTCAGACCATAAGCGCCGTCTTCACGCCGCTCATCGGCCGTAAGCACGCCAACGGCACCGCCGGCCGGGTCATCGACGTCCTCGCGATCGTCGCGACCGTCTTCGGCTCCGCGGCCTCGCTCGGGCTCGGCGCGCTGCAGATCGGCTCCGGCGTGCGGGAGCTGGACTGGATGGACGACGTGAGCACCGGGCTGCTGGTCGCGATCATCGCGGTGCTCACCCTGGCGTTCGTCGCCTCCGCGGTCTCCGGTGTGGAGAAGGGCATCCAGTGGCTGTCCAACACCAACATGGTGCTGGCGCTGGTACTCGCCCTGTTCGTGTTCGTCGCGGGCCCCACGGTCATCGTCCTCGACCTGCTGCCGACCTCGGTCTTCGCCTACCTCGGTGATCTCCCGCAGCTCGCGGGCCGTACCGAGGCCAGCGGCGGCGAGGGCGTCGCGGACTGGCTGGGCAGCTGGACCGTCTTCTACTGGGCCTGGTGGATCTCCTGGACGCCGTTCGTCGGCATGTTCATCGCCCGCATCAGCCGGGGCCGTACGATCCGGCAGTTCGTCGGCGGTGTCATCCTCGTGCCCAGCTCGGTCAGCCTGGTCTGGTTCGCCGTCTTCGGGGGCTCGGCGATGAAGATGCAGGAGCAGGGGCGGCTCGGCGAGGAGTCCACCCCCGAGGGTCAGCTCTTCGCGCTCCTGCAGGAGTTCCCCATCCCCACCGTCACCAGCCTGCTGGTGATGATCCTCGTCGGCATCTTCTTCGTCTCCGGCGCCGACGCGGCCTCGATCGTCATGGGCAGCCTCTCCCAGAAGGGCGCCCTCGAACCTGCCCGCCTGGTCGTGGTGTTCTGGGGTGTGCTCACCGGTGCGGTGGCCGCCATCATGCTCCTGGTCGGCAGCGGCCAGGGCGACGCGCTGACCGGTCTGCAGAACCTGACGATCCTCGCGGCGGCCCCGTTCGTCGTCGTGATGATCTTCATGTGTGTCGCGCTCATGCGCGACCTGCGCCGCGACCCCGTGATCGTCCGTAACGCCATGGGCTCGGAGGCGGTCGAACTGGCCGTCATCGAGGGCCACAAGAAGTACGACGGCGAGTTCGAGCTCCGCATCGGCCCGGGCCGCGGCCCCGACGTGGAGGGCGACCCGATCGGCAAGCACTGACGCCTGTCCGGTCCCCGTGTCAGGAGGAGGCGGTCAGCCGTACCGCCTCCTCCGCGCATCCCCACGCCACGGTCACTCCCGCACCCCCGTGACCGTAGTTGTGCACCAGCACCCGCCCGTCCGGCAGCGGTTCGCGCTCCAGCCGCACGGTGTCCCGTACCGGCCGCAGCCCCACCCGGTGCTCCAGGACCCGCGCCCCGGCGATCTTCGGCCGCAGCGCCGCGCACCGCCGTACGATCGCCTCGGCCACCGCCGGATCCGGCGCCCGCGACCAGACGTCCTCCTCCGAGGTGCCGCCCAGCACCAGCCGCCCCGCATGCGGGAAGACGTACGCGATCTCACCGGCGGCGTCCTTGGAGACGACCCAGGTGCGGATCCCGGGGTTCTCCACCACGACCAGCTGACCGCGCACCGGGCGTACGGAGGCGTCCGGCACCAGCTCCCGCGCGCCCAGCCCCGTGCAGTTCACCACCACCGGCGCGTCCACCTCCGTGAGCGCTGACACCGTGCGCTGCTCCACGACCCCGCCCGCGGCCGTCAACCGGTCCCGCAGATAAGGCAGATGGGTCGCCATGTCGACCAGCGGCAGCCGCGCCCACAGCCCCACCGGACCGGGGTACTCCTCGGGCGTCGCCGCCCGCAGCCCCTTGAGCCGGCCCGCCGCCCAGGCGTCCGTCCTGTCCGGATCCGTCTCGCCCATCACCCCTTCGACCAGGCGTACGCCGGTGACCTCGGGGCGCTCGGCCAGTTGCTCGTAGACATCCAGGGAGCGCAGCGCCCAGCCGCGCGCCGCCTCGGGCGGCTCGATCCGGTACGGCCACCACAGCGCGCCCGCGACCGCCGAGGTGGTCCGCTCGGCCGGGTCCCGCGTCCACACCCGCACCCGCAGGCCCCGCTCGGCCAGCGCCACTGCCGTCGTGAGCCCGATGACACCGCCGCCGACGACGATCACCTCGTCCTTCGCGTGACTGCTCATGCGGGGACGGTAGCGGAATGTGTCATGCCGCGATCAGAGCGCCGTAAGTGTGGGGATACTCACCGTATGTCTGCCGCGTACGCGACCTTCGGCCTGGCACCGGCGATGCGTGCCGGAGGAGTTCTCGCAGACGGTGGTCACCAGGTGCACCGGGACTTCGTGGACTTCATCGTCGACGGGCGCCCCCTGCTCTTCCAGCTCTCGGACCTGGACGCCGTCTCCCCGCTCGCCTCCGACGTCCCGCCCGCCCTCTTCACCGCCCAGGTACGCAGCCTGCTGCTGGAGGCGGAGGCACCGCTGCCCGACGGGCGGTACGTCATCTACGGCTGCCCCGAGTGCGCGGACCTCGCCTGCGGCGCGGTCACCGCGGTCATCGAGCGCGCCGGCGACGACTACGTGTGGCGGGACTTCGCCTGGCAGACCGCCGAGCAGGCCGACCCGGCGCTGAACGGCTACCAGGGCATCGGCCCGTTCCGCTTCCACGGCGACGAGTACCGCACGGCGCTGCACTCCCTGCTGGACGCCGACGGCCCCGGTGGCCGCCGCCGCGTGCTGCTGATCGGCGCCCGCGTCGCCCTGGTGGCCAAGCTCGCCGCCGCCCTGCGCACCATCGGCATCGGCGCCGACATCACCCTCGACGCCGACGGCGTCCCCGCCGACGAACTGCGCGGCTACGGCGCCGTCGCCTTCGCCCGGGGCGTCGGCGAGGAGCAGCGCGCGGCGGTACGCGGCGCCTTCGAACGCGCCGGGGTCGAGGTGGCCCACGTCGACGGCCTCGCCCCGATCGTCCCGCTGCTCGTCGCCCAGATCGAGCACGCCCTCGACCGCGGCCCCGCCGAACTGCGCCGACTGACACGCCTCGTGACCGCCGACGGCGAGGCGGGCGTCGAGGTCACCTCCGCCTGTCGGGTCCGGCTCACCGCGTACCGCCTCGACCGGCTCTCCCGTACCCACACCCACGAGGTCTTCGACGGCGTGCTCGAACCGGGCCGGCACCGCATCCCGCTCGACGCGAAGGCCGTGCGGGGCGAGTCGTACCTGGTGGCCAGGACGGCGGAAAGCGTGCTGGTGGAGGCGATGGCCCGCTGAGAGACCGAGGCGATGGGCGGACCGCTCGGGCCCACTAGAATCGGCGGTCTGATGACTGCCACCCTCGTCGCCAAGAACCTCGCCGCCGGTCACGGTGACCGCGCGCTCTTCACCGGCCTCGACCTGGTCGTCGCGCCCGGCGACGTGATCGGGCTGGTCGGTGCCAACGGAGCCGGCAAGTCCACGCTGCTGCGGATGCTCGCCGGACTCGCCACCCCGGAGCAGGGCGAGCTGCGCCTGTCCCCGCCCACCGCCACCGTCGGGCATCTGCCGCAGGAACCGGAGGTGGCGGTCCCCCCTGCGCGAGCGAAGTCGGGGTCTGGAGGGAGGCCCGGCGAGTCGGTGCGCGAGTTCCTGGCCCGCCGCACCGGCGTCGCCGAGGCCCAGCGCGCCATGGACGCCGCCACCCAGGCCCTGGTCGACGGCGCACCCGGCGCGGACGACGCCTACGCCATCGGCCTGGAGCGCTGGCTCGGCCTCGGCGGCGCCGACCTCGACGAGCGCGCCGAGGAGGTCGCCGACTCGCTCGGCCTCGCCGTCGGCCTCGACCGGCCCATGACGTCCCTCTCCGGTGGCCAGGCGGCCCGCGCCGGACTCGCCTCCCTGCTGCTCTCCCGCTACGACATCTTCCTGCTCGACGAGCCCACCAACGACCTCGACCTCGACGGCCTGGAGCGCCTCGAACGCTTCGTCGGCGGCCTGCGCGCCGGCACGGTCGTCGTCAGCCACGACCGCGAGTTCCTCACCCGCGCTGTCACCAAGGTCCTCGAACTCGACCTCGCCCAGCAGCAGATCACCCTCTACGGCGGCGGCTACGCGGCCTACCTGGAGGAGCGCGACGTGGCCCGCCGGCACGCGCGCGAGGAGTTCGAGGAGTACGCCGACAAGAAGGCGGCCCTCCAGGACCGGGCGCAGATGCAGCGTTCCTGGATGGACAAGGGCGTGAGGAACGCCCGGCGCAAGGCGGGCAACGACAACGACAAGATCGGCCGCAAGTTCCGCAGCGAGGCCAGCGAGAAGCAGGCCGCCAAGGCCCGGCAGACGCAGCGCATGATCGAGCGGCTGGACGTGGTCGACGAGCCGCGCAAGGAGTGGGAGCTGCGCATGGAGATCGCCTCGGCGCCCCGCTCCGGCGCGGTCGTGGCGACCCTGCGCGACGCCGAGGTCCGGCGCGGCGACTTCGCGCTCGGCCCGGTGTCCCTCCAGATCGACTGGGCGGACCGGGTCGCGGTCACCGGCGCGAACGGAGCGGGCAAGTCGACGCTGCTCGGAGCGCTCCTCGGCCGCGTCGCGCTCGACGCCGGGCACGCCGCGCTCGGCTCGGGCGTGCTGGTCGGCGAGGTCGACCAGGCCCGCAAGCTGTTCCACGGCCCGGAGACCCTGCTCGACGCGTTCCAGCGGGCGGTGCCCGACACCGAACCGGCCGAAGTGCGCACCCTCCTGGCCAAGTTCGGTCTGAAGTCGGACCATGTGCTGCGCCCGGCCGCCACCCTCTCGCCCGGCGAGCGCACCCGCGCCGCCCTCGCCCTCCTCCAGGGCCGTGGCGTCAACCTGCTGGTCCTCGACGAGCCGACCAACCACCTCGACCTGCCCGCCATCGAGCAACTGGAGTCGGCCCTCGACGCCTACACCGGCACACTGCTGCTGGTCACCCACGACCGCCGGATGCTGGACGCGGTCCATGTCACCCGTCGGTTGGAGGTCGCCGACGGCAAGGTGACCGAGCGCTAGCGAGGCGTCAGCCGCGACGCGAGCTCGGGGTAGTCGACGACGAGGCCGTCCGCGTCGAAGTCCAGGTCGCTGCGGAAGTCACCCGACGCGAACCGCACCCGCCCGCCGCCGCCGCCGGTGGCGGCGAGGTGCGTGTAGGTCTGCACCGACGGCCGTACGGCCAGATCCGGTACCGACACCCAGGCCATCAGGAACTCCCGTTCACCGGCGGCCCGGTGCAGCCCGTACCGGAGCACGGGCATGGTGTTGGTCAGGGGACACAGGCCCAGGTCGCAGTCGAGCGCCCCGTGTACCTCCGGAAACGGCTGGCCGTCGGCGGTCCACTCGCCCCGCCCGTCGTGCCGCAGATCGAGGGTCCGCGTGACCTCGGAGGTCTCGGTGGTCACCCGCAGCCGCCGGGTCACGTACCCGTCGCGGGTTTCGAGCTCGTACGACACCCAGTACGGCTCCGGATCCGTCCCCACCGCCCGACCCCGCGCCCGCAGGGTCTCCCCGTCGAACGCGACCCAGGCGGTGCCGTACCCATGACTCGCCATGACGTCCCAGGTCACCGCACGCGAAGTGGTCATGCCGCCACCCTATGGGGGCGGGAACGGGGAACCTCCCCCCCACGACACGCGCCACCGCACCAAGCCCACGGAAACCGGGCCCGCGTGGACGGTGCGGCACGACCTGGGAAGGTCCGGGCCCGCGCTCTCGCGAAGGCCCGGGCCGCCCGACTCAGCCCCGGCCGCCCTTCTTGGGATCGAGCAGTCCCGCGCGGCGCAGGGCGTCGGCCATCGCGCTGTTCGCCGGAGCCGGTGCCTGACGGGCACCACCGGCCCCCTGGCGACCGCCACCGCCCTGCCGCTGCTGCGGCGGGCGCTGACCCCGCTGCGGGCGGCGCTCGCCGGCACCCCGCTCCTGGGGCGCCGCCTCGTCGTCCAGACGCAGGGTGAGGGAGATCCGCTTGCGCGGAATGTCGACGTCGAGGACCTTCACCTTGACGATGTCGCCCGACTTGACGACGTCCCGCGGGTCCTTGACGAACGTCTTCGACATCGCGGACACGTGCACCAGACCGTCCTGGTGGACCCCGATGTCGACGAACGCCCCGAACGCGGCCACGTTGGTGACCACACCCTCCAGGACCATCCCCGACTCGAGGTCGGCGAGCTTCTCGACGCCCTCCTTGAAGGTGGCCGTCTTGAACGCCGGGCGCGGGTCACGCCCCGGCTTCTCCAGCTCCTTGAGGATGTCGCCGACCGTCGGCAGACCGAACGTCTCGTCCACGAAGTCCTGCGGCCTCAGCGACCGCAGCACACTCGTGTTGCCGACCAGCGCGGCCACCTCCTGGCCGGTGGTCTTCACCATCCGCCGAACGACGGGGTAGGCCTCGGGGTGCACGCTGGACGCGTCCAGCGGGTCGGCGCCGCCCCGGATCCGCAGGAAGCCCGCGCACTGCTCGTACGCCTTGGGCCCGAGCCGCGCCACGTTCTTCAGCTCGGAACGGGACGTGAACGGGCCGTTGGCGTCCCGGTGGGCCACGATGTTCTCCGCGAGTCCGGAGGAGATGCCCGACACGCGCGAGAGCAGCGGCGCGGACGCGGTGTTGACGTCGACACCCACGCCGTTCACACAGTCCTCGACCACCGCGTCCAGCGAGCGCGACAGCTTCACCTCGGACAGGTCGTGCTGGTACTGGCCGACCCCGATAGACTTCGGATCGATCTTCACCAGCTCGGCGAGCGGGTCCTGGAGCCGACGCGCGATCGACACGGCGCCGCGCAGCGACACGTCCATGTCGGGCAGCTCCTGCGAGGCGAAGGCGGAGGCCGAGTACACGGACGCGCCCGCCTCGGACACCATCACCTTGGTGAGCTTCAACTCCGGGTGCTTGGTGATGAGTTCACCGGCGAGCTTGTCGGTCTCGCGGGAGGCCGTGCCGTTGCCGATCGCGACCAGCTCGACCGCGTGCTCCTTGGCCAGCCGGGCCAGCTTGGCGATCGCCTCGTCCCACCGGTTGGCCGGGACGTGCGGGTGGATGACGTCGGTCGCGACGACCTTGCCGGTGGCGTCCACGACGGCCACCTTCACCCCCGTACGGAAACCGGGGTCCAGGCCCAGCGTGGCGCGCGTACCGGCCGGAGCGGCGAGCAGGAGGTCCCGCAGGTTCGTCGCGAACACCCCGACCGCCTCGTCCTCGGCGGCCGTGCGCAGCCGCAGACGGAGGTCGATGCCCAGGTGGACCAGGACACGGGTCCGCCAGGCCCAGCGGACCGTGTCCGTCAGCCACTTGTCGCCGGGGCGCCCACGGTCGGCGATCCCGAACCTGCCGGCGATGATCCTTTCGTACGACGAGGGCCCCTCCGTCGGCTCCTCCGGTTCCAGGACGAGGTCGAGGACGTCCTCCTTCTCACCCCGCAGCATCGCGAGGATCCGGTGCGAGGGCAGCTCGGTGAACGGCTCGGCGAAGTCGAAGTAGTCCGCGAACTTGGCGCCGGCCTCCTCCTTGCCCTCCCGTACCTTCGCGGCCAGCCGTCCCCGCGCCCACATGCGCTCCCGCAGCTCACCGATCAGGTCGGCGTCCTCCGAGAACCGCTCGGTGAGGATCGCCCGGGCGCCGTCCAGGGCGGCCTGCGCATCCGCCACGCCCTTGTCCGCGTCCACGAACGCGGCCGCGGCCGCGAGGGGCTCGACGGACGCGTCGCCGAGGAGCCCCTCGGCCAGCGGCTCCAGACCTGCCTGCCGGGCGATCTGCGCCTTCGTCCGCCGCTTGGGCTTGTAGGGCAGGTAGATGTCCTCCAGGCGTGCCTTGGTCTCCGCGGCCCGGATCTGCGCCTGAAGTTCATCGGTGAGCTTGCCCTGCTCGCGCACCGACTCCAGGATCGCCGTCCGCCGCTCCTCCAGCTCCCGCAGATAGCGCAGCCGCTCCTCGAGCGTGCGCAGCTGCGCATCGTCGAGCATCTCGGTCGCTTCCTTGCGGTAGCGGGCGATGAAGGGCACCGTAGAACCGCCGTCGAGCAGCTCCACGGCAGCCTTGACCTGCCGCTCCCGTACGCCGAGTTCCTCGGCGATCCTGCCTTCGATGGACCCTACGAGGGGTGTCGTCACGATCCCGTACCGCCTTCTCCACTTCGGGTTGCGCGGCAATTGTGGCAGGTGACACCGACAACAGGGGACCAGGGCGGGAAGTGGCGGGGCGGCGGTTCTCAGACCCGGCGCGCGCCACGCCGTCCGGACCCGGAAGCGCCGCCCAGGAGGCGGGCCACGGCCCGGAACGGCAGCGTCACTACCGTGGCGACGGCGCCGCCGATCTGGCGCAGGACATCCGCGATGGCACGGAACACGTCGTTCCCCTTTCGTCGGTGGTGTTGCCTGTCTCTCGTCCCCCGGCGCATCAGGTCTGCGCCGGGCGGACGCCCTCCGAGTACCTCGTCCTTCGCGGCCCATGCCGATCAAGGCGGTGGCAGGAAAGGTGGGAAGCTCGTCATTGCGGCCCTGCGGCAACACGCGAAGAATCGCCGGTATGGCGCAGCGAACCGTTCTGGTCGTCCTCTTCGACGGCGTACAGAGCCTCGATGTCACCGGGCCCGTCGAGGTCTTCGCGGGGGCCGAGCAGCACACGCCCGGGTCGTACCGCATCCGTACCGCCTCCCTGGACGGCGGCCCGGTCCGCGCCTCCAGCGGACTGACCCTCGTACCGGATCAGGCGCTCGTCGACGCTCGCGACCCGCACACCCTCGTGGTGCCCGGCGGGCGCGGCACCCGCAGGCCCGACCCGCGCCTGACCGACTGGCTGCGCGAGCGCGGGCCGGGTGCCGAACGGCTCGTCTCCGTCTGCACCGGGGCCATCCTGCTGGCCGAGGCCGGTCTGCTGGACGGCCGGAACGCCACGACCCACTGGGCGTACGCCGCCACCCTCGCCCGCGACCACCCGTCCGTACGGGTGGACGCCGACCCCATCTACGTCCGGGACGGACACGTCTCCACCTCGGCCGGCGTCACCTCGGGCATCGACCTGGCCCTCGCCCTGGTCGAGGAGGACCTGGGACGCGACACGGCCCTGACCATCGCCCGGCACCTGGTGGTCTTCCTGCGCCGCCCCGGCAACCAGTCCCAGTTCAGCGCCCAGCTGGCCGCCCAGACCGCGCGGCGCGAACCGCTGCGCGAGGTCCAGCGGTGGATCACCGAGCACCCGGCCGGTGAGCTGACCGTCGAGGCCCTCGCGGCGCGCGCCAGCCTCTCGCCACGCCACTTCGCCCGCGCCTTCCGCGCCGAGACCGGCATGACACCCGGCCGCTACGTGGACCGCGTCCGCCTCGAACACGCCCGCCGCCTGCTGGAGGACACCTGCGACGGCGTTCAGGAGATATCCCGCACCAGCGGTTACGGCACCCCGGAAGCCATGCGCCGCGCCTTCGTCAACGCCCTGGGCACATCCCCGGCCGAATACCGCCGGCGTTTCCGCCCGGCCCCGGCCCCATGAGGCTCCGCCACCCACCGAAAGGCCTGCCATGCAGATCGCCCTGCTCGTCTACGACCGGTTCACCGCCCTCGACGCCGTCGGCCCCTACGAGATCCTTTCCCGGATCCCGGACGCCGAGACCGTTTTCGTCGCCAAGGAGGCGGGCCCCGTCCGTGCCGACACCGGAGCGCTCGCCCTCACCGCCGACAAGGCGCTCGACCAGGTCCCCGGTCCGGACCTCGTGGTCGTGGCCGGAGGCCCCGGCCAGAGCGCCCTGATGGACGACGAGGCCGTACTGGACTGGCTGCGCGCCGTGGACGCCACCAGCACCTGGACGACCTCCGTGTGCACCGGTTCCCTGCTGCTCGCCGCGGCCGGCCTGCTCACCGGGCGGCGTGCCACCTCACACTGGCTCGCCCTCGACCAGCTCCGGCCGTTCGGGGCCGAACCGACCGGGGAGCGGGTCGTCTTCGACGGAAAGTACGTCACCGCCGCCGGCGTCTCCTCCGGCATCGACATGGCGCTCGCCCTGCTCGGCCGGATCGCGGGTGACGACCACGCCCAAGCCGTCCAACTGGCCACGGAGTACGACCCGCAGCCGCCCTACGGCGCCGGGTCCCCGCACAAGGCGCCCGCGCACATCGTCGAGGCCCTGCGCGCCCGGAGCCGGTTCATCCTGAGGCAGGCACCGTCCAGGTGAAGCGCGGCTCCCGCCGCTCCAGGAACGCGGCGACGCCCTCCGCCGTGTCGGCGTTGCCGCGCGCGTGCACGGCCCAGTGGGCGTCCCGGTCGGTGCGCCCGTCGGCGAACTCCTTCGCCGACGCCTGCGTCAGCTGCGAGCGGGAGACCAGGATCCGGGTGAACTCGGCCACCCGCTTGCCGAGTTCACCCTCGGGGAGCACCTCATCGACCAGCCCGGTGCGCAACGCCCGGCCGGTGTCGATCAACTCGCCCGAATACAGCAGGTACTTGGTCGTGGCCGGACCCACCAGCGACACCAGCCGCCGGGTCGCCGAGGCCGGATACACGATCCCCAGCCTCGCCGGTGTCACCCCGAACAGCGCGCCCTCCTGCGCGAACCGCAGATCACAGGCCGCCGCGAGCTGCGCCCCACCCCCCACACAGTGCCCGCGGACCGCCGCCAGCGTCGGTTTGGGAAACGCGGCGAGCGCCTCCTCGGCCAGCACGGACAGCCCCTGAGCCTCGGCGGGCGACTCCCGCAGCGTGGAGATGTCGGCGCCCGCGCAGAACGTGCCGCCCTCACCCGTCAGTACCAGGGCCCGTACCCCGGGGTCGGCCGCCAGCGTGGCCAGCAGCGGAGGCAGCGCCCGCCACATCTCGGCCGTCATGGCGTTCCGCTTGGCCGGATGGGCGATGACGACCGTGGCGACCGAATCGGCGACACCGTGCAGCAGCTGGGGCTCCATGTGCCGGATGCTAGCCGTACCCCCGCTCACTACGATCGACGAGGGGGCCCTGAGAGGAGGCGGCAGCCGATGGCCAGGACCGCGAAGGACGAGAAGGCGAAACTGCGGCGCGGCTTCGGCCGGCTGGTCGCGCTGGGCGTGCTGCTGGTCCTCGGCGGTCTCGTCGGGCTCGTGTACACCGGCGTGGCCACCCTGACGTCCATGCTGCTGTTCGGCTGGCTGCTGCTCATCGGTGGCGTGGTCGGACTGCTGCACGCCATCGAGGGACGCGGCAGCAACTTCTTCTGGCTCGCGGCGATCGTCGCGGCCCTGAACATCGCGGCGGGTGTCGTGATCCTGAAGAGCCCCGAGGCCGCCGCCGACGCCCTGACCATGTTCGCCGCCCTGCTGTTCCTCACCGCAGGGCTCTTCCGGCTGGTGGGCGGCCTGGTGGTGCGCGGAGCGCAGTTCGGCTGGACGCTGCTCCTGGGCGCCTTCGACCTGCTGCTGGGCATCGCGGTGCTGGGCTCCTGGCCGAGCAGCAGCCAGTACGTCATCGGCACGTTCATCTCGCTGGCCCTGCTCTTCGACGGCCTGGGCCTGATCGCCACCGGCTTCGGCGGCCGCCGGGTCGTCGGCATGGTGGAGGACGCCACCGACGCCGGCGAGGGCACTCAGGGCGCCCAGGAGGACACCACGAAACCCGTACAAGCCGAATAGTTCGTAAAGTCGGCACCGGCGGGACAGGATGCAGTCCCACAACTGACGGGGTCATACGCCAACGGTCAGAAGCGTTCGATAGTCGCTGACTTCTGTTCAGTCCTCCGGTGGGGAGCGGTCCGGTACCAACACTCGACGTGTGGTGACAATCGAGCACAAGGGTGGCGACCGGACCATGGACGACCACGGGCGCGGGCCCGCCCCACGCCCCGAAGGCGGCACAGACGCACCCGTCGAGCCGAGGACGCGCGATCCACTGCCCTACGAGGGCGTATGGCGGTTCACCGCCCCCGCGATCGACGCCTCGGTCCCCCAGGCCCGGCACGCGGTACGGGATCTGCTCCTGCGTCAGCGGGTGCCGGTCACGGACGAGGTGCTCCAGGGACTGCTGCTGATCGTCTCCGAGCTGGTCACGAACGCCGTACGGCACGCGGCGGTGCTCTCGCCGGTGCTCGCCGTGGAGGTCGCCGTCGGCGCCGAGTGGGTGCGGGTGTCCGTCGAGGACAACCACCCCTACCGCCCGACCGCCCTGGAGACCGACCACGGCCGGACCGGTGGCCGGGGCCTGCTGCTGGTGCGGGAGATCACCCGGGAGGTGGGTGGGGTGTGCGACGTCGAGCACACGGCGAGCGGCGGCAAGGTGATCTGGGCCGCCCTGCCGCTCAACCCCGGAAGGCTGATCTGAGGCTCACCAGCCCTCGGACGGACCGGTCAGCTCCCTGATCGCGGGACGGGCCGCGTCCAGCACCGTCATGAACCAGGCCGAGAAGGTGTCCTTGGCGTGCCGGTCCGTCAGCTCGCCCGGCGTGACGAACGCCGTGGCGTGCACCTCCTCCGGGTCCGGCCTCAGCGGTGCCTGTACCAGTCCCACGAAGAGGTGGTTGTACTCCTGCTCCACCAGGCCCGAGGCGGGGTCCGGGTGGTTGTAGCGCACGGTGCCCGCCTCGGCGAGCAGCGACGGGGAGACACCGAGCTCCTCGAACGTCCGCCGGGCCGCCGCGGCGAAGGGGGCCTCGCCGGGGTAGGGGTGGCCGCAGCAGGTGTTGGACCACACACCGGGGGAGTGGTACTTGCCCAGGGCCCGCTGCTGGAGCAGCAGACGGCCGTACTCGTCGAAGAGGAACACCGAGAACGCCCGGTGCAGCTGACCCGGTGGCTGATGGGCGGCGAGCTTCTCCGCGGTACCGATCGTCGCGCCGTTCTCGTCGACCAGTTCCAGCAGGATCGCTTCCGCGGTGCCGTTCGACGAGCTGTGCGTCGCGGTGGCAGGTGTGATCGGCATACCCATCCTTCGCCTCGTTCCTCGCGCCCCAGTCTGCCGTACGAATCCGGCACTCCAGGCACTTCCCGGCGCGTCGGCACCGGAAGAGGGCCCCGGAAGGTGATCGTGCCCGGCTCACGGAGAAGGAACCATCCGCTACGGGCTGTACAGGAAGTCGCCGGGGCGCGCGGCGGCGCGACGCGCTCCGGAGGCTCCGGCGACGGCCGGTCCCGCCTCGGGCGGGCTTGTGTGCGCCGCCCCGGCGCTCAGTGGCACAGTCTCGGCTCGTGTTCCGCGTGGCCGCTCGGTTCCAGCTGGAACGTGCAGTGCTCCACGTCGAAATGGTGGCCCAGGCAGCCCTGGAGCTCGTGGAGGATCTTCTCGTGCCCTATCGCGTTCAGGACGTCGGAACGGACGACGACGTGCGCGGACAGCACCGGCATGCCCGAGGTGATCGTCCAGGCGTGCAGGTCGTGCACGTCCTCCACCCCGTCGAGCTCCAGTATGTGCGTGCGCACCTGCGCCATGTCGACGCCCTTGGGGGCCGACTCCAGCAGCACGTCGAGCGTCTCGCGCAGCAGCTTCAGCGTGCGCGGCACGATCATCAGGCCGATGACCAGCGAGGCGATCGGGTCGGCGGCCTGCCAGCCGGTCGTGAGGATCACCGCCGCCGAGATCAGCACCGCGACCGAGCCCAGCGCGTCGGCGGCGACCTCCAGGAACGCGCCGTGCACGTTCAGGCTCTCCTTCTGACCTCGCATGAGCAGCGTGAGCGAGATCATGTTCGCGATCAGACCGATCGCGCCGAACACGATGGTCAGCCCGCCCTCGGTGGCGGCCGGCGTGACGAACCGCTGGATCGCCTCGTAGAGCACATAGCCGCCGACCCCGAGCAGCAGCAGACAGTTGGCGAGCGCGGCGAGGATCTCGGCACGCGCGAACCCGAAGGTCCGGTTGGCGCTGGCCGGCAGGTTGGCGAAGTGGATCGCCAGCAGCGCCATGCCCAGACCGAGCGCGTCGGTTGCCATGTGCGCGGCGTCGGCGATCAGCGCGAGGGAGTCCGCGAGCACGCCGCCGACGACCTCGACCACCATGACGGTGAGCGTGATGCCCAGCGCGATCCGCAGCCGGCCACGGTATGCCGCGGCGGCCGTACCGGTGACCGGCGCGCCGTGCGCGTGCCCGTGGTCGTGCCCTGCCCCCATGAAAGCCGCCTCCTGCAATCGGGTCCGGACCCCAGTCAACTACGGGTGGGGGGTATCCGGCAACGCGGCACTGAACACCGTTGTCATGTGCCCTGACCTGCGGAAACGACCGGCAGGTCAGGGCGCTGCGGTGATCGGGAAGGCGCTCAGCGGCCGTGGTGGAGCCGCCACCCCCGCCATGCCGATTCGACCATCTCGGGTACTCCGCGCCGAGCGGCCCAGCCCAGCTCCGAGGCGGCCCGCGCGGCCGAGGCGACGGCACGCGGCGCGTCCCCGGGCCGGCGCGCCTCGACGACGGCGGGACGCGCGTCGCCGGTCACCTCGCCGATCAGGGTGACCAGCTCACGTACCGAGACACCCTCGCCGCGGCCGATGTTCACGGTCAGGTCGCCCGAGGCCTCGGGCACCGACAGCCGCCGGGCCGCCGCGAGGTGCGCGTCGGCGAGGTCGGCGACATGGATGTAGTCGCGCACGCAGGTGCCGTCCGGCGTCGGGTAGTCGTCGCCGAAGATCCGCGGGGCCTCGTCGCGCGTCAGCCGGTCGAAGACCATGGGGACCACGTTGAACACGCCGGTGTCGGCCAGCTCCGGCGCGGCCGCGCCCGCCACGTTGAAGTAGCGCAGGCACACCGTGGCGATGCCGTGTGCCCGGCCCGCCGCGCGCACCAGCCACTCACCGGCGAGTTTGGTCTCGCCGTAGGGGCTCATCGGGGCGCACGGTGTGTCCTCCGTGATGAGTTCCACATCGGGGTTGCCGTAGACGGCCGCGGAGGAGGAGAAGAGGAAGCGCCCGATCCCGGCGCCGGCGACCGCGTCCAGCAGGGTCGCGAGACCGCCGACGTTCTCCTCGTAGTAGCGCGTGGGCTGTGCGACGGACTCGCCGACCTGCTTGCGCGCCGCGAGATGCACCACACCCGTCACCGCGTGCTCGGCGAACACCCGCTTCAGCAGTTCGGCGTCCCCGGCCGCGCCCCGCACCAGGGGCACGTCCGCCGGGAGCCGCGCGGGCACCCCGGCGGAGAGGTCGTCCAGCGCGACGACGCGCTCCCCGGCCTCCGCCATGACCCGCGCCACATGCGCTCCGATGTATCCGGCACCGCCGGTGATCAGCCATGTCATGGTGGCCCACCCTAATCCCGGTCGACGCCCGCCCCGGCCCGGTCCTGTGTCCCGTATGCCATGCTTGCCCGCTTCCGGGAGCCCGATCTTGTACGCCGGCCCGGGCATCCCCGATGATGATCGCCGCGGAGGTGCCTGCAGACCGTGTCGACCGGACCGTTAACGGCCGGTGAACACGGGCTTCCTATCATCCGATAGCCTCTGCCGACATGCCGTCCGCCGGTGCAGCTCCGTCTGCCCCAGAGGGCGCCCCACCATGCACGCGACCGGCGCGGAAACGCCGGCCACCAGGGAGTGAGTTCGGTTGCCGACCGCCATCCTCACCGGTCAGCCGGTCCCCGGATCGTCGATCGAGGGCGATCTGCGGTCGCTCGGCTTCGAGGTGCGCATCGCCGCCGACCCCGCCGAGACCGAGACCCTCCTCGCCCAGGTGCCGGGCGACCAGCGCGTCGCCGTGGTCGACGCCCGCTTCGTCGGCCATCTGCACGCACTGCGCCTCGGCCTCACCGACCCGCGCTTCCCGCTCGCCGCGATCCCCGGCGCCGTCACGGCCCAGCCCGCCGGCCGTCAGGCCCTGACGCGCGCGCTGGCCCGTGAGACCTCCGCCCAGGGGGCGCTGCTGGTCGACAGCCTCCCCGACCGGATCACCGGCACGCTGGACACGGACGTGCACCGGCCCGAGCTCGGCAGCCTGGTCGCCGTCGTGCCCGCCGACCCGCAGGCCCGCAACGAGGCCCGGCAGGCCGTCGCCGCCGTCGACGACGAGGCCGTACGCCTGAAGTCGGCGGTCAAGTCGCGCGACGGCTTCTTCACCACCCACTTCATCAGCCCGTACTCCCGCTACGTCGCCCGCTGGTGCGCCCGGCGCGGGCTGACCCCCAATCAGGTCACCACCGCCTCCCTGCTCACCGCCCTGATAGCGGCGGGCTGCGCGGCCACCGGCACCCGCGGCGGGTTCGTCGCGGCCGGCGTGCTGCTCATCGCCTCCTTCGTGCTGGACTGCACCGACGGCCAACTGGCCCGCTACTCCCTGCAGTACTCCACCCTCGGCGCCTGGCTGGACGCCACCTTCGACCGCGCCAAGGAGTACGCCTACTACGCGGGCCTCGCCCTCGGCGCCGCCCGGGGCGGCGACGACGTGTGGGCCCTCGCCCTCGGCGCGATGATCCTGCAGACCTGCCGGCATGTCGTCGACTTCTCCTTCAACGAGGCGAACGTCGGAGATCCGTCCGCCACCGCCAACACCAGTCCTACCGCCGCATTTTCTGACAAATTGGACAGTGTCGGCTGGACGGTGTGGGTGCGCCGGATGATCGTCCTGCCGATCGGTGAACGCTGGGCGCTGATCGCCGTGCTCACGGCCCTCACGACCCCGCGCATCACCTTCTACGTGCTGCTCATCGGCTGCGCGTTCGCCGCGAGCTACACCACGGCGGGCCGCGTCCTGCGGTCGCTGAACCGCAAGGCCGTGCGAACCGACCGCGCGGCACGGGCGCTGGCCGATCTGGCGGACAGCGGGCCCCTGGTGGAACTTCTCACACGCAAGGCGCGCGTAGCCGCGGCGCCCCTCTGCGCGGCCGTCGGCGGTCTCCTCGTCGTGACCTCCGCCGCACTCCTGGGCGCGACCTGGCCGACCCTGCTCGCCGCGCTCGCCTACGTCGCGCTCTCCGCGGCCGCCGTCTCACGCCCCCTCAAAGGCGCGCTGGACTGGCTGGTTCCGCCCTTCTTCCGGGCCGCCGAGTACGGGACCGTGCTGACCCTGGCGGCTGAATCGGAGGTGAACGGGGCACTTCCCGCGGCTTTCGGGCTGGTTGCGGCCGTCGCCTACCATCACTACGACACGGTCTACCGCATCCGTGGCGACGCGGGTGCGCCCCCGCACTGGTTGGTGCGGGCGATCGGGGGGCACGAGGGCCGGACGCTGGTGGTCGTGGTGCTCGCCGTGGTGCTGACCGCCGCGCAGTTCACGGTCGCGCTCACGGTCCTCGCCGTGGCCGTCGCCCTGCTGGTGCTCCTGGAGAGCATCCGGTTCTGGGTGTCCGCCCATCGACAGGGCGCACCCGCCGTACACGACGAAGGAGAACCCGCATGATCGGCCTCGTGCTGGCGGCCGGCGCCGGCCGGCGTCTGCGCCCCTACACCGACACCCTGCCCAAGGCGCTGGTGCCGGTGGGGCCCGCGGGCGACGAGGACGGTCCCACGGTGCTCGACCTCACCCTCGCCAACTTCGCCGAGATCGGCCTGAGCGAGGCCGCGATCATCGTCGGCTACCGCAAGGAGGCCGTGTACGCCCGCAAGGCCGAGCTGGAGCGCAAGTACGGCCTGAAGCTCACGCTCATCGACAACGACAGGGCCGAGGAGTGGAACAACGCCTACTCCCTGTGGTGCGGGCGTGACGCGCTCAAGGACGGCGTGATCCTCGCCAACGGCGACACCGTCCACCCGGTCTCCGTCGAGCGGACGCTGCTCGCCGCGCGCGGTGAGGGCAGGCGGATCATCCTCGCCCTCGACACCGTGAAGTTGCTGGCCGACGAGGAGATGAAGGTCGTCGTCGACCCCGAGCAGGGCGTCCGGAAGATCACCAAGCTGATGGACCCGGCGGAGGCCACCGGCGAGTACATAGGCGTCACCCTCATCGAGGGCGACGCCGCCCCCGAACTGGCGGACGCCCTGCGGACCGTCTGGGAGAGCGACCCCCAGCAGTTCTACGAGCACGGCTACCAGGAGCTCGTCGACCGCGGCTTCAAGATCGACGTGGCCCCGATCGGCGACGTGCCGTGGGTCGAGATCGACAACCACGACGACCTGGCCCGGGGACGGGAGATCGCGTGCCGGTACTGACCAGGCTCGTTCCGACTCCGGTCGTCGTGGACATCCGCCCGGGTGCCCTCGACGACCTGGCCGGCGTGCTCGCCGACGAGCGCATATCGCACTCCGGCAGGCTCGCCGTCGCCGTCAGCGGCGGCTCCGGCGCCCGGCTGCGCGACCGCGTCGCTCCCCAACTGCCCGGCGCCACCTGGTACGAGGTGGACGGCGGCACCCTGGACGACGCGGTGCGGCTGGCGAGCGACATGAAGACGGGCCACTTCGACGCGCTCGTCGGACTCGGCGGCGGCAAGATCATCGACTGCGCCAAGTTCGCCGCGGCACGCGTCGGCCTCCCGCTGGTCGCCGTGCCGACGAACCTCGCGCACGACGGCCTGTGCTCTCCGGTCGCGACCCTCGACAACGACGCCGGACGCGGCTCGTACGGCGTGCCCAACCCGATCGCCGTCGTCATCGACCTGGACGTCATCCGCGAGGCCCCGGTCCGCTTCGTCCGGGCCGGTATCGGCGACGCGGTCTCCAACATCTCCGCGATCGCCGACTGGGAGCTCGCCCACCGCGTCAAGGGCGAGAAGATCGACGGCCTCGCCGCGGCGATGGCCCGCCAGGCCGGCGAAGCGGTGCTGCGGCACCCGGGTGGCATCGGCGACAACGACTTCCTCCAGGTGCTGGCCGAGGCCCTGGTCCTCAGCGGTATCGCCATGTCGGTCTCGGGCGACTCCCGCCCGTCCTCCGGTGCCTGCCACGAGATCAACCACGCCTTCGACCTGCTCTTCCCCCAGCGGGCGGCCGCGCACGGCGAGCAGTGCGGACTGGGCGCGGCCTTCGCCATGTATCTGCGCGGCGCGCACGAGGAATCGGCGTACATGGCCGAGGTGCTGCGCCGGCACGGGCTGCCGGTGCTGCCGGAGGAGATCGGCTTCACCCCGGACGAATTCGTCCGGGTCGTGGAGTACGCCCCGCGGACCCGGCCCGGCCGCTACACGATCCTCGAACACCTCGACCTGCAAACCCACCAGATCAAGGACACCTACGCCGACTATGTCAAGGCCATCGGTAGCTGAACTCCGCCCCGTCGTCCACCCCGCCGGGGTGAAGGACCGGCGCAGCGGTGAGCACTGGGCGGGACGCCTCTACATGCGTGAGGTGTCTCTGCGGATCGACCGCTACCTGGTGAACACCAGGGTCACGCCCAACCAGCTCACGTACCTGATGACCGTCTGCGGCGTGCTCGCGGCCCCCGCCCTGCTGGTGCCGGGCATCCCGGGCGCCGTGCTCGGCGTGGTGATGGTCCAGCTGTACCTGCTGCTGGACTGCGTCGACGGCGAGATCGCCCGCTGGAAGCAGCAGTTCTCGCTGGGCGGCGTCTACCTGGACCGGGTCGGCGCCTACCTCACCGACGCGGCCGTGCTCGTCGGCCTCGGCCTGCGCGCCGCCGACCTGTGGGGCAGCGGCCGCGTCGACTGGCTGTGGGCCTTCCTCGGCACCCTGGCCGCCCTCGGCGCGATCCTGATCAAGGCGGAGACCGACCTCGTCGGCGTCGCCCGGCACCAGGGCGGGCTGCCGCCGGTCAAGGAGGCGGCCTCGGAGCCGCGCTCCTCAGGCATGGCGCTGGCCCGCCGGGCCGCCGCCGCGCTCAAGTTCCACCGGCTGGTCCTCGGCATCGAGGCGTCGCTGCTGATCCTGGTCCTCGCGATCCTCGACGCGAGCCGCGGCGACCTGTTCTTCACCCGGCTCGGCGTCGCCGTGCTCGCCGGGATCGCGCTGCTCCAGACACTGCTGCACCTGGTGTCCATCCTCGTTTCGAGCAGGCTCCGGTGAGCCCCGGGACGCGGGTCGGGGCCGTCATCATCACGATGGGCAACCGGCCCGAGGAACTGCGCGCGCTGCTGGAGTCGGTCGCCAAGCAGGACGGCGACCCGATAGACGTCGTGGTCGTCGGCAACGGCTCACCGGTGCCCGAGGTCCCCGCCGGAGTGCGTACCGTCGAGCTGCCGGAGAACCTCGGCATCCCGGGCGGCCGCAACGTCGGCATCGAGGCGTTCGGCCCCAGCGGGCGTGACGTCGACATACTGCTGTTTCTCGACGACGACGGCCTGCTCGCCCGCGCCGACACCGCCGAGCTGTGCCGCGAGGCCTTCGAGGCCGACCCCCGGCTCGGCATCGTCAGCTTCCGTATAGCCGACCCCGACACCGGCGTCACCCAGCGCCGCCACGTCCCCCGGCTGCGGGCCTCCGACCCGATGCGCTCCTCGCGCGTCACCACCTTCCTCGGTGGCGCCAACGCGGTCCGCACCCGGGTGTTCGCCGAGGTCGGCGGCCTGCCCGACGACTTCTTCTACGCGCACGAGGAGACCGACCTGGCCTGGCGCGCCCTCGACGCGGGCTGGCTGATCGACTACCGGTCGGACATGGTGCTCTACCACCCGACGACCGCGCCCTCGCGGCACGCCGTCTACCACCGCATGGTCGCCCGCAACCGCGTCTGGCTCGCCCGCCGCAACCTGCCGGCCGCCCTCGTCCCGGTCTACCTGGGCATCTGGCTTGCCCTCACGCTGCTGCGCCGCCCCTCGCGGCCGGCCCTGCGGGCATGGTTCGGTGGCTTCCGGGAAGGCTGGAGGTCCCCCTGCGGGCCCCGCCGGCCCATGAAGTGGCGTACGGTGTGGCGGCTGACTCGACTGGGCCGACCTCCTGTCATCTGACAAGCTCGTCCCTGAGAGCATTCGGGGCGTAACGCTCGGCTCCCGGCCGCTGCCCAGCCCGCACAGGCTGCGCATCTCGAAGACGAAAGTTTCGACTAGTGAGTGAGACCACACACGACGGCACAGTCGCGGTGACCGCGCCCGTGTCACCCGACGAGGGTTTGTCCGCGGCTGAGCTCGCCGCGAAGTACGGCCTGACCGTGAGCGGCGCCCGCCCCTCCCTCGTCGAGTACGTCCGCCAGCTCTGGGACCGTCGTCACTTCATCCTCGCGTTCTCGCGGGCGAAGCTGACCGCCCAGTACAGCCAGGCCAAGCTCGGCCAGCTCTGGCAGGTCGTCACGCCGCTGCTCAACGCGGCCGTGTACTTCTTCGTCTTCGGCGTGATCCTGGAGGCCGACCGGGGCATGCCGCGGGAGGTGTACATCCCGTTCCTCGTGACGGGTGTTTTCGTCTTCACCTTCACGCAGAGCTCGGTGATGGCGGGCGTCCGCGCGATCTCCGGCAACCTCGGCCTGGTGCGCGCCCTGCACTTCCCGCGTGCCTCGCTGCCGGTCTCCTTCGCGCTCCAGCAGCTCCAGCAGCTGCTCTTCTCGATGATCGTGCTGTTCGCCGTGACCTG
Source organism: Streptomyces sp. NPDC086077 (assembly GCF_040686175.1). Classification (NCBI taxonomy): domain Bacteria; kingdom Bacillati; phylum Actinomycetota; class Actinomycetes; order Kitasatosporales; family Streptomycetaceae; genus Streptomyces; species Streptomyces sp. NPDC086077. The sequence continues at coordinate 43,360 of NZ_JBFBJT010000041.1, forward strand.
CGTCTTCGGCAGCTACCCGGATCTGTCCTGGGTGCTGATCGTGCCGGCGCTGGCGCTGCAGTTCTGCTTCAACACCGGCCTCGCGCTGATCATGGCCCGGGCCGGCTCCAAGACCCCGGACCTGGCGCAGCTGATGCCGTTCGTGATGCGGACGTGGATGTACGCGTCCGGTGTCATGTACTCCATCCCGATCATGCTGGCCGACAAGCCGTCCTGGATCGCCAACATCCTCCAGTGGAACCCGGCCGCGATCTACATGGACCTGATGCGCTTCGCGCTGATCGACGGCTACGGCTCCGAGAACCTCCCCGACCATGTCTGGGCGATCGCCGGCGGCTGGGCGGTGCTGTTCGCCCTGGGCGGCTTCGTGTACTTCTGGAAGGCGGAGGAGAGGTACGGCCGTGGCTGACCATACGACCGAGGAACGCATCCCCACCGTCGTCGCGGACGACCTGCACATCGTCTACCGCGTCAACGGCGCGAAGTCCGGCAGGGGCAGCGCCACCGCCGCCCTCAGCCGCATCGTCAAGCGTCGCGAGGACCGCGGGGTGCGCAAGGTGCACGCGGTGCGCGGTGTCTCGTTCGTCGCGTACCGGGGCGAGGCCATCGGCCTGATCGGCTCCAACGGCTCCGGCAAGTCGACCCTGCTGCGTGCCATCGCCGGACTGCTGCCCGCCGAGAGCGGCAAGGTCTACACCGACGGCCAGCCCTCGCTGCTCGGTGTGAACGCGGCCCTGATGAACGATCTGACCGGTGAGCGCAACGTCATACTGGGCGGACTCGCGATGGGCATGACCCGTGAGCAGGTCAAGGAGCGCTACCAGGAGATCGTCGACTTCTCCGGCATCAACGAGAAGGGCGACTTCATCACGCTGCCGATGCGGACGTACTCCTCCGGCATGGCCGCCCGCCTGCGGTTCTCGATCGCGGCCGCCAAGGACCACGACGTCCTGATGATCGACGAGGCGCTGGCCACCGGCGACCGCAAGTTCCAGAAGCGCTCCGAGGAGCGCATTCGCGAGCTGCGCAAGCAGGCCGGTACGGTGTTCCTGGTCAGCCACAACAACAAGTCGATCCGGGACACCTGCGACCGCGTGCTGTGGCTGGAGCGTGGCGAACTGCGCATGGACGGACCCACGGGCGAGGTCCTGAAGGAGTACGAGAAGTTCACGGGTAAGTAGACAGCCGTTCAGGGCCCTGCCGGAACTGCTCCGGCGGGGCCCTGCGTCATCGGCGAAGGGCCCTTGTGCCGGCCGCAAAGGAAGCGTCAACTCTGGCCGACCGTAGGAATCTTGAAGCCAATCGGTGTGTTCTTGTGATGCGCGGGACACCCCCTCGGTCCGCGCCGCGTTGTACAACGTAAGCTGTACCAGCGCCGAAACACGGCAAGTAGGGCCATAATGCGCGACACCCTCCAAGGTGATAGCCGCCTGAACGCATGGCGGCGTGTCCGAAATAGTGTGAATTGGGTCGGCAGTGTAGAACGGGAGATGTGACGGCAATGGCTACGGAAACTCCCCAGCTCCGCGAAGCATGTGCCGTCCCCGCCCTGGGAAGCGAACGGTGACCGGAACCGCCACGGCGCGCGACGACGACACGGAGCGCGCGACGCTGGACAAGGCCACGGCAGAGAACTTCCCCGTGGCCCCCTTCTTCCTGCCCCGGGCCTGGCGCACCGACCTCATGGCCGTCTATGGCTTCGCCCGCCTCGTCGACGACATCGGTGACGGCGATCTCGCCCCCGGCGGGGCCGACGCCCGCCTCCTCGGCGTGCCGTCCGAGCGGGCCGGCGACCGCATGGCCCTGCTGGACGCCTTCGAAGCAGACCTTCACCGCGTCTTCGACTCGGCCCCGCGCCACCCCCTGCTGCGCCGTCTCCAGCCGACCGTCCGCCGCCGCGCCCTGACGCCCGAGCCCTTCCTCGGCCTGATCGCCGCCAACCGCCAGGACCAGCTCGTCAAGCGGTACGAGACCTACGACGACCTGCTGGCCTACTGCGAACTGTCCGCGAACCCCGTGGGCCGGCTCGTCCTCGGCGTCACCGGAACCTCCACCCCCGAGCGCGTCCGCCGCTCGGACGCGATCTGCACGGCCCTGCAGATCGTCGAGCACCTCCAGGACGTGGCCGAGGACCTCGGCCGCGACCGCGTCTATCTGCCCGCCGAGGACATGAAGCGCTTTCACGTCCAGGAGGCTGATCTCGCCGCGGCGACCACCGGCGCATCGGTGCGCGCACTGGTCGCGTACGAAGCGCAACGCGCCCGCGACCTCCTGAATGAAGGCGCCCCCCTCGTGGGTAGCGTGCACGGCAGACTGAGGCTGTTGCTCGCGGGGTTCGTGGCGGGGGGAAGGGCGGCCGTCGAGGCGATCGCCGCCGCCCGGTACGACGTACTTCCCGGCCCGCCCAAGCCCGGCAAGCTCCGGTTGCTGCGTGAGGTGGGCGTGACCCTGCGAGGAGAGGGGTGATCCGGACAGTGGAGTCTGCACCACACGTGTCCGCACCGGTACTCGCCGCCTACAGCTACTGCGAGGCCGTCACCGGACAGCAGGCACGTAACTTCGCCTACGGCATCAGGCTGCTGCCGACGCCCAAGCGCCGCGCGATGTCGGCGCTGTACGCGTTCTCCCGGCGGGTCGACGACATCGGCGACGGTGAGCTCACCGACGACCTGAAGTTCGACCGGCTCCAGGAGACCCGGTCGCTGCTCGACCGCATTCGTGAGGACGAGATCGGCGAGGACGACACCGACCCGGTCGGCGTCGCCCTGGCCCACGCCGCCCGGCACTTCCCGATCCCGCTCGACGGCCTGGACGAGCTCATCGACGGCGTCCTGATGGACGTACGCGGCGAGACCTACGAGACCTGGGACGACCTGAAAGTCTACTGCCGCTGTGTGGCCGGGGCCATCGGCCGGCTCTCGCTCGGTGTCTTCGGTACGGAACCGGGGGCGCGCGGCGCCGAGCGCGCGCCCGAGTACGCCGACACGCTCGGGCTCGCGCTCCAGCTCACCAACATCCTGCGGGACATCCGCGAGGACGCCGAGGGCGGGCGCGTCTACCTGCCCGCCGACGACCTCGCCAAGTTCGGTTGCTCGGCCGGGTTCAGCGGGCCGAACCCGCCGAAGGGCTCCGACTTCGCGGGCCTCGTGCACTACGAGGTGCGGCGGGCCCGAGCCCTCTTCGCCGAGGGCTACCAGCTGCTGCCCATGCTCGACCGGCGCAGCGGCGCCTGCGTCGCGGCCATGGCGGGTATCTACCGCCGCCTCCTCGACCGCATCGAGCGTGAACCCGAGGCCGTGCTGCGCGGCCGGGTCTCGCTGCCCGGACGCGAGAAGGCCTACGTCGCCGTGCGCGGCCTGTCCGGTCTGGACGCTCGGCATGTGACCCGGCGGGCCGTCAGGAGGCGCGCCTGATGGACAGCCTGGGGCAAGGTGACGCCGACGGCGGAAAGCGGCACGCAACCCTCCGCGGCCGGATGGCGTCCCTGACTGCGACGGCCTGCCGGGGCGCTGTGACGCGTCGCGGCGGGAGCGCAGGGGAGGGTGCGCGATGACCGACGACATGCGGTCCGGGCCCGCACGGGACACGGTGGTGGTCGGCGGAGGGCTCGCCGGAGTCACCGCCGCGCTCGCGCTCGCCGACGCCGGGGTGCGCGTCACCCTGCTCGAAGGCAGGCCGAGACTCGGTGGCCTCGCCTTCTCCTTCCAGCGCGGTGAGCTGGCCGTCGACAACGGCCAGCACGTGTATCTGCGCTGCTGCACCGCCTACCGCTGGTTCCTCGACCGGATCGGCGGCGCGGCACTTGCCCCGCTGCAGGACCGTCTCGACGTGCCCGTCCTCGACGTCACCAAGCCCGAGGGCAGGCGACTCGGCAGGCTGCGGCGCGACGCGCTGCCGGTGCCCCTGCATCTGGGGCGCAGCCTCGCCACGTATCCGCATCTCTCACTCGCCGAGCGCGCCAAGGTCGGCCGGGCCGCGCTCGCACTCAAGGGTCTCGACCTCGCCGATCCGACGCTGGACGCACAGGACTTCGGCAGCTGGCTGACCGCGCACGGTCAGTCGGCGCGTGCTGTCGAGGCCCTGTGGGACCTGGTCGGGGTCGCCACCCTCAACGCGGTCGCGGCCGACGCCTCCCTGGGGCTCGCCGCGATGGTGTTCAAGACCGGTCTGCTCTCCGACCCGGGCGCGGCCGACATCGGCTGGGCGCGCGTCCCGCTGGGCGAACTGCACGACCGGCTGGCCCGCAGGGCGCTCGACTCCGTCGGCGTCCGAACCAGGATCCGTTCACGCGTCACCTCCATCTCCCAGAACGGCAACGGGCGTTGGAGCGTTCAGGTTCCCGGCGAAGTCATCGAGACCGACGCCGTCGTGCTCGCCGTACCCCAGCGCGAGACCTACGACCTGCTGCCGGACGGCGCGCTCGACGATCCGGCACGACTGCTGAGGATCGGTACCGCGCCGATCCTCAACATCCATGTCGTCTACGACCGCAAGGTCGTCGACGCCCCCTTCCTCACCGCGCTCGGCACGCCCGTGCAGTGGGTCTTCGACCGCACCGACGCCTCGGGGCTGAGGTCCGGCCAGTACCTCGCGCTGTCGCAGTCGGCCGCGCAGGACGAGATCGACGCGCCCGTGGCCGCACTGCGCGAGCGCTATCTGCCCGAGCTGGAGCGCCTGCTGCCGCGGAGCCGGAGTGCCGAGGTGAGGGACTTCTTCGTGACCAGGGAGCGCACCGCGACCTTCGCTCCCGCGCCCGGCGTCGGACAGCTGCGGCCCGGCGCCGGCACCAAGGCGTCCGGCCTGTACCTGGCTGGAGCGTGGACCGCCACCGGGTGGCCCGCGACCATGGAAAGTGCGGTCCGCAGCGGCATCGGCGCGGCGGACGCCGCGTTGCGTGCCCTCGGCCGGCCCCGCCCCCGCCATCTCTTCGACGTCGAGGAGGCGGCGTGACGACGAGGCAGCGCGCGGCAGGCCCCCGCACCTCCGGTACCGCAACAAGAGGAGAGAAAGTGCCCACTGTGCCCCCGGCCTCGAAGGCCGCTCGAGAGACCGCGGTGGACGTGGCCGCGATCCTGGAGCGCGGCCGGACCCTGGCCACACCGGTACTGCGGGCGGCCGTCGACCGCCTGGCCCCTCCCATGGACACGGTCGCCGCCTACCACTTCGGCTGGATCGACGCCGCTGGCAACCCGGCCGACGGCGACGGCGGCAAGGCCGTACGCCCCGCTCTCGCCATCCTGTCCGCCGAGGTCACCGGGGGCGCGCCCGAGGTCGGCGTTCCCGGCGCGGTCGCCGTCGAACTGGTCCACAACTTCTCCCTGCTGCACGACGACCTGATGGACGGCGACGAGCAGCGCCGGCACCGCGACACCGTCTGGAAGGTGCACGGCCCCGCCCAGGCCATCCTGGTCGGCGACGCCCTGTTCGCGCTGGCCAACGAGGTGCTCCTGGAACTCGGCACCGTCGAGGCCGGCCGCGCCACCCGCCGGCTGACCACCGCGACCCGTGCCCTGATCGACGGCCAGGCCCAGGACATCTCCTACGAGCACCGAGACCGCGTGAGCGTCGAGGAGTGCCTGGAGATGGAGGGCAACAAGACCGGCGCCCTGCTGGCCTGCGCCAGCTCCATCGGCGCCGTGCTGGGCGGCGCCGACGACCGTACCGCCGACACCCTGGAGAAGTACGGCTACCACCTCGGCCTGGCCTTCCAGGCCGTAGACGACCTGCTCGGCATCTGGGGCGACCCGGAGGCCACCGGCAAGCAGACCTGGAGCGATCTGCGCCAGCGCAAGAAGTCCCTGCCGGTCGTCGCCGCCCTCGCGGCCGGGGGCAGCGCCTCCGAGCGGCTCGGTGAGCTGCTCGCCGCCGACGCCAAGAGCAGCGACTTCGCGAAGTTCTCCGAGGAGGAGTTCGCGGCCCGCGCCGCCCTGATCGAGGAGGCCGGCGGCCGCGAGTGGACCGCCGAAGAGGCACGCCGTCAGCACCGTGTCGCCATCGAAGCCCTCGACGCCGTCGACATGCCTGACCGGGTGCGGGACCGGTTCGTGGCCCTCGCCGACTTCGTCGTCGTACGAAAGAGATGATCACTATCGGCCTCATAGCCCTCGCTTAGTCGCCGGCCGGTGCCGCGGGATTCTCGTGTGCACCGGCCGACGGCGGACCCACAGCAGACGCACCGATTGCAGCACTGCACGAAGGGGAAGCCATGACAGCGACGACCGACGGAAGCACCGGGGCCGTGTCGCCCCGCGCTGCCGCGGCCAGCGAAAGCGACAGCACCACCCCGGTGGCGGCCGGGGTCCACGAAGCCGCCGAACGCGCCGTCCGGCGCGCCACCGACCACCTGCTCGCCCGGCAGGACGCGGAAGGCTGGTGGAAGGGCGACCTGGAGACCAATGTCACCATGGACGCCGAGGACCTGCTGCTCCGTCAGTTCCTGGGCATCCGCGACGAGTCCACGACGACCGCCGCCGCCCTCTTCATCCGCGGCGAGCAGCGCGAGGACGGCACCTGGGCCACCTTCCACGGCGGGCCCGGCGAACTCTCCACCACCATCGAGGCGTACGTCGCCCTGCGCCTGGCCGGCGACGCGCCGGACGCGCCGCACATGGTCCGGGCGGCCGAGTGGATCCGCTCCCGGGGCGGCATCGCCGCGGCCCGGGTCTTCACCCGGATCTGGCTCGCCCTGTTCGGCTGGTGGAAGTGGGAGGACCTGCCCGAACTGCCGCCGGAGCTCATGTACTTCCCGAAGTGGCTGCCGCTCAACATCTACGACTTCGGATGCTGGGCCCGGCAGACGATCGTCCCGCTGACCGTCGTCTCCGCCAAGCGCCCGGTACGGCCCGCCCCCTTCCCGCTGGACGAGCTGCACACCGATCCGGAGCATCCGAACCCGGCGAAACCCCTGGCCCCGGTGGTGAGTTGGGACGGCGCCTTCCAGCGGCTGGACAAGGGTCTGCACGCCCTGCGCAAGGTCGTGCCGCGGACCCTGCGGCGCGCGGCGATGCGGTCGGCCGCGCGCTGGATCATCGAGCGGCAGGAGAACGACGGCTGCTGGGGCGGCATCCAGCCGCCGGCCGTGTACTCGCTCATCGCCCTCCACCTGCTGGGCTACGACCTCCAGCACCCGGTGATGCGGGCCGGTCTGAAGTCCCTCGACCGGTACGCCGTGTGGCGCGAGGACGGGGCCCGGATGATCGAGGCCTGCCAGTCGCCGGTGTGGGACACCTGCCTGGCGACCATCGCCCTCTTCGACGCCGGGGTTCCCGCGGACCATCCACAGCTGGTGAGGGCCGCCGACTGGATGCTGGGGGAGCAGGTGGTGCGGCCGGGCGACTGGTCGGTCCGCCGACCGCAACTGCCGCCGGGTGGCTGGGCGTTCGAGTTCCACAACGACAACTACCCCGATATCGACGACACCGCCGAGGTGGTCCTCGCGCTGCGCCGCGTCCGGCATCACGACCCGGAGCGGATGGACAAGGCCATCGCGCGCGGGGTGCGCTGGAACCTCGGCATGCAGTCGAAGGAGGGCGCGTGGGGCGCCTTCGACGTCGACAACACCAGCCCGTTCCCCAACCGGCTGCCGTTCTGCGACTTCGGCGAGGTCATCGACCCGCCGTCGGCGGACGTGACGGCGCACGTGGTGGAGATGCTCGCGGTGGAGGGCCTCACCCGCGACCCGCGCACCAGGCGGGGCATCGAATGGCTGCTCGCCGCACAGGAGCCGGACGGTTCGTGGTTCGGGCGCTGGGGTGTCAACTACATCTACGGCACCGGATCGGTGGTGCCCGCGCTGACCGCCGCCGGCTTCCCCGTCTCGCACCCGGCGATCCGGCGGGCGGTGACCTGGCTGGAGAGCGTGCAGAACGACGACGGCGGCTGGGGCGAGGACCTGCGCTCGTACCGGTACGTCAAGGAGTGGAGCGGCAGGGGCGCCTCCACCGCCTCGCAGACCGCGTGGGCGCTGATGGCGCTGCTGGCGGCCGGGGAGCGGGACTCGCCGGCGGTCGAACGCGGTGTCGAATGGCTCGCCGCGACCCAGCGGGAGGACGGCTCCTGGGACGAGCCGTACTTCACGGGTACCGGCTTCCCGTGGGACTTCTCGATCAACTACCACCTGTACCGGCAGGTCTTCCCGCTCACGGCGCTGGGCCGCTATGTGCACGGTGAGCCGTTCGCCCGGACGGCGCTCGCCGGGGCCAAGGGGAGCGGATGAGCGCCCGCTCCGCTCCGGAACCCCTGCTGATCGCCTGTGCGCTCGGCATCGAACGGCTGGCGTTGCGACTGGGGGAGCGGGGAGGTGCCGACGGGCCGGTGACCGTGTTGCGCACGGGCATGGGGCCCACCGCGGCCGAGCGGTCCGTCACGCGGGCGCTGGCCGACCCGGCGCTCGCCGGGGCCGCTGTGCTGGCCACCGGCTTCTGCGCGGGGCTGGCACCCGGCATGCACCCCGGTGACCTGGTCGTCGCCGAGGAGGCCCGGGATCCGCGCGGCACCACGCCCTGCGAGGGCACCGACCTGCTCGTCAGGGAACTCAGGCGTGCGGTGCCCGGCCGCACCGTCCACACCGGCCCGGTCACCGGCTCCGGCCACGTCGTGCGCGGGCAGGAACGGTCCGATCTGCTGGCCACCGGCGCGATCGCCGTCGACATGGAGTCCGCCGCAACGCTCCTGAGCGCCGGGCGCGCAGGGGCACGTCCGGTTGCGGCCGTCCGGGTGGTCGTGGACGCTCCAGAACATGAACTCGTCCGTATCGGCACGGTGCGCGGTGGAATATCGGCTTTCCGCGTCCTTCGTTCCCTTCTTCCCGCATTCTTTGAATGGCACCGTAATGTGCTGCTCCCCAGGAGGTGAGCCCGATGGCCATGCCATTGCGCCAGTCCATCAAGGTCGCTACATACTTGGCTGAACAAAAGCTCCGCAGGCGCGACAAGTTCCCGCTCATCGTCGAGCTGGAGCCCCTGTTCGCCTGCAACCTGAAGTGCGAGGGCTGCGGCAAGATCCAGCACCCCGCCGGGGTGCTCAAGCAGCGCATGCCCGTCGCGCAGGCCGTGGGAGCGGTGCTGGAGTCCGGGGCTCCGATGGTGTCGATCGCGGGCGGCGAGCCGCTGATGCACCCTCAGATCGACGAGATCGTGCGGCAGTTGGTGGCCAAGCGGAAGTACGTCTTCCTGTGCACCAACGCGATGCTGCTGCGCAAGAAGATGGACAAGTTCACTCCGTCGCCCTACTTCGCCTTCGCCGTGCACATCGACGGCCTGCGTGAGCGGCACGACGAGTCGGTCGCCAAGGAGGGCGTGTTCGACGAGGCGGTGGCGGCCATCAAGGAGGCCAAGGGGCGCGGCTTCCGCGTCACCACCAACTCCACCTTCTTCAACACCGACACCCCCCAGACCATCGTCGAGGTGCTCAACTACCTCAACGACGACCTCAAGGTCGACGAGATGATGATCTCGCCCGCCTACGCCTACGAGAAGGCGCCCGACCAGGAGCACTTCCTGGGCGTGGAGCAGACCCGCGAACTGTTCAAGAAGGCCTTCTCCGGCGGCAACCGGCGCCGCTGGCGGCTCAACCACTCGCCGCTCTTCCTGGACTTCCTGGAGGGCAAGGTCGACTTCCCGTGCACCGCGTGGGCGATCCCGAACTACTCGCTCTTCGGGTGGCAGCGCCCCTGCTACCTGATGAGCGACGGGTACGTGCCGACGTACCGCGAACTGATCGAGGAGACCGACTGGGACAAGTACGGCCGCGGCAAGGACCCGCGCTGCGCCAACTGCATGGCGCACTGCGGCTACGAGCCCACCGCCGTCCTCGCCACCATGGGGTCGCTGAAGGAGTCGCTGCGCGCCATGCGCGAGACGGTCTCCGGAAACCGGGAGTGATGTCATGACCGCCATCTCCCTGGGCGTTCCCGAGGTGCCGGTGCGGCCGGTCGCCGAACGGCGGGTGTCGCGGCAGATCCAGGTCGGGCCGGTGGCGGTCGGGGGCGGGGCACCGGTGTCGGTGCAGTCGATGACGACGACGCGTACGTCGGACATCGGGGCCACGCTTCAGCAGATCGCCGAGTTGACGGCTTCCGGCTGTCAGATCGTCCGGGTGGCGTGCCCGACGCAGGACGACGC
>NZ_JBFBJT010000042.1:0-52504 GCF_040686175.1 Streptomyces sp. NPDC086077
TGTGACAAGCAGGACGGCCGGGATTGGTCGGGCTCAGTGGAAGTGCTCCGAGACGACCACCTGGGGCGAGCCTCCCTCGCGGTGTACGCCGTCGGGACCGTGGACGGAGTACACGGTAGATCGATTGCCGAGACAGACCGGAGCTGGATCGTCGACACCGTCTCCGACGAGCCGGTCCGCGGTCTCCAACTGGACGTCCAGACGACGTCGTTCCGGAAGAGCTCCCGGGAATGGCTACAGGCCTACGCCGATGCGCCCTGGATCGTAGACGCGTCGGCCAGGGTCCCCACCGTGTTCGTCAACACCGATGTAGAGGGCGTCATCGATCTGTTGGACAGCAACAGCTCGGGTGTGGACAGCAAGGTGCGTGACCTCCTGGTCGCGCAGATGGCCACCGATGTGTGGACTGCGGTGTTCCACGGTGCCATCGGTGACCTGGAGGTGGAGCCCGGCGGCGGCCCTGTCTTCCCGACCGACTGGCAGGGCGAGGTGCTCCGGGAGATGCTTCCGGACATCGTTCCCGGCGTCCATGTCGAGGAGGCTCTGCGACAGGTCCATCGTCGGCGCACCGGGGACTCGGGCTGGGTCGAGCTCCAGACCCGTATCCACTACGCGGCGATCCGTCGTGCCGATGCCACCAAGGCGCTCGCCTATGTCATCCGCAGTCTGGAACAGATGAACCGGGAGAGCGAGACGTGATCACCCAACCGAACCACGTACCAGAGCGCCTGGCACTGCTCGCCACCTCGGCCGTAGATCCGTTCCTGACCGAGGAACTGCTCAAAGGCGAACAGGTCCACGGCGGCATCGATCTCGCCAAGGTCGTCGAGCCGCTTCCCGAGGACGACGCCAGGTGGTGGGTCGAGCCGCTCCGAAGCCTGGTGGAGGACGCCATGTTCGAGTTCCGGGAGGACCGTACCCGAGCCGACGCATGGCTCGCGCCACGTCTCCATGCCACGCTGCGCCTGACGCGGCGGGAAGCGGCCGACAAGCGTCTGTGGAACCACCTGGCCCTGGCGGTGGCCCCCGACTACGTCGCGTGGCGGCACTTGTCGGAGCCGACGGCGAGGAGGCCGGAAAGGCGCATCGCCGCGGAACGCTTCCGTGGCCCCGCGGACCGTCAGTGCTTCTCCCGTCTGTGGTGGGCGGCTGAGCTCTTCCGGAACGGACCGGACTATGGGTCGGTCGAGGCCGCCTGTGGGAACCAGGACCTCATCCACACGGTTCTGCGGATGGAGCTGATCGACCACCGACCTACCGCCCAGGCCCTGGTCCGCCTTCTGCAACGGGGGCAAGTCACCACCGGGCGAGAGATCTTCGGCCTCAGCGTCGCGATCAACGCGGCCGGCGCGACCCTGATCTACGACATCCTCGGGCCGGACGCGCCTCGTGATCCCGCCCATCTCCGGGATTGGATCGCGGAAGCGGAATCGGCACCCCCGGTCGAGCGGTACGAACTTCCGAAGGGGCCCGACGAGGACCCTGTCCCGGAGAAGTCCGTGGCCGCGCTCACCAGCTACTTCGCAGAGCTCTTCGAGACGGCGCCGGTCAGGGGGAGGAAGCTCGGCGATTGACCCGGTGCCTGGCTCGGACTACTTCGCTGACGTCTTCTTGCTCCTGGGTAGGCGCATGGATGAGGGCGGCGGCACCTGGTCCTTGGCCTGCGGGCACCTGTCGGTGCAGTTGTCGGCAGTCCCGCAGCCATTGCTTCGCAGCTTGGCCCGCTGCTCCTCCGTGGCCGGCTGCCAGGGCTTTCTCAGCGCCTCCGGAGTCGGCCTGGGGAGCCCGAGAGCGGCGCTGAGCAGGTGTGCACCGAAGAGGGGCGGTACGGCGTTGCCCACCTGTTGGGCCTGAGCCGTACCCGACCACGGGTAGTCCGGCGGAAAGCTTTGCAGCATCCCCGCTTCGTTCATGCTGAACCGCGGACCTTCGTAGACGATGTTGTCGTCGAGGTGCTCGAAGACCACGAAGCGGGAAATGCGGCCGGTGACGGTGGCGGCGGGCTGCCTGTCCGTGCGCACGCCGCGCCTCCCTGGGTTTCCGGAGCTCCCGTAGTTCGAGCGGACCAAGAAGGGAGTGACCCGCCCGGGGTGCGAGCCCACCGGATCCGAGAGGGCATCACGCATCGACCTCCAGGGGAGCCTGTTCTCGTCGTTCGCCGACATGTTGCCCTCGTCGAGGGTCGGCTGACGGACCTGGTCAGGTGCGCTCGTCCCGTTCTTCCGATTCCATTCCTTCGCATCGTAGGAACGGTGCGTAGGGGAGGGGAGCGAGGGCTCACCGAGCCCTTCGCGCCGAGCGATCAACACCGCGCGAGATCGCGTCTGCGGTACCCCGTAGGTCTCGGTGTCGAGAACATCGACGACAACCTTGTACTTGGTTCCGTCGGGAAGCCCTGTGTCGGCCAGCACCTTGGCGTAGTGCTCCCAGAGCGGGGCCACCGCTGGCACCTGTTCCAGGACGATGACGTCGTACGGTCGGTTCTCACGGCTCGGGCTCCGCGTTGCCTGGATCGCGTATCGGAGAGGTTCGAGCACCAATCCGGTACGTGGATCGGAGCCGGGCCTTCCGAGCTTTTCGTCGATCTCCTTGTCGAGGGCGCCGGCCATCAGCTTGTCGATGTACTCCTTGACCCTTTCCAAGGCTTGGCGGCCGGCACCGTGCCCGGCCACTGAGTACGTCTGGCACGGAGGACCACCGGCGAGCACGTTGATCTCCGGCGGCAACGACTCGAAAGCTTCATTGCGTACCGCGCTCACGTCGGCGTGAAGGGTGTCCAGCCCGGCAGCGTACCGGGTCAGACACGCGCTCCTGTCCCACTCGATACCGAGACTCGGGATGTCTAGCGAGTGACCGGCGACGTCCAGCCCGCCCGGACCTGCGAAGAGGTCAAGGACGAAAGGCTGGTCGAGGATGGGCTTGTGGGACGCCGTGCTGGTCATGTGGCGGAAGTCTAGCCAGCAGCGGGGACCGCTGGATCCGGAATCAGCGCTGCGGCGACAGCCCTGCCCAGTACCTCTCCCACCGGCGGTGGTGTCGCGTGCCCGACCTGGCGGTATCGGGCGGTCTTGCGCCCGGTGATCTCCCATGTCTCGGGGAAGCCCTGGAGCAGTGCGGCCTGCTCAACCGTGATCTTCACCATGTTGTCTCTGCCGAGCTGGGGGTCCCACAGGAAGTTGGCGTCGGGCACCTGGTCGCCCACGGTGTGACCGTTGACACCCATGGTGGCCCAGGTCCGCTTGGCGCCCGTCGGTCCCAGGTCGGCGCCGCCCCGGTTCTTCGAGCCGCCGACGAGGGTCGGTGCTGGTCGATCGGCCTGGGCGACCCAACGGGCGGCGTCCGGCCAACCCCGTGCGGCCATGGTCGGTCCCAGAACGGCACCGACCGTCGTGGGCTGCTCCACGGTTGGTGCCGGTGGCCGGAATGCCGCGGCCCACTGCCGCTCGATGGCGACGAGGACACCCTGCTTGCGGTTCTGAGGCACGCCATGGTCGACCGCGTTTACGACGAACCAGCTGAATTCATATCCCAGGTGGGCCAGTTCGGCTCGCGCGAAATCACGGAACTGCTGATATGCGTCCGAGTGCGCGAGCCCGGGAACGTTCTCGATGAGCACCGCGCGAGGCCTGATCGCATGAACGAGATAGACCGTGGCCGTCAGCAACCGCTCTTCGGTTCCCGAATCCGCCCGTCCGACGGTCGCACTCGACTTCACCCTCGGCAGGCCGGCCGAGAGGAGATCCACGTCGAGGCTCTCGGGATGCTCCGCCGGGTCGAAGTCCATCAGGTCGGCGTGAAGCACGTTCCAGTGCGGTCGGTTGACCCGAAGAGTGTTGACGGCGAGGTCGTCCTCGTCCAGTAGCAGGCGCGGCTCGAAGCCCGCCTGTTCCAGTCCCAGGGCGAGCCCTCCCGCCCCGGAGCACACATCGACGAAGGTCAGTCCGCTCATTCTCTTTTCCCCCGCGTCCCTTCCGCCCGATGCCGTTCCACGGCCGCCGCCACGCGCATGGCCACTTCGCCGGGAGCCTCATGCTCCCAGAAACGCAGCACCGTCCAACCCTCCGCGATGAGATGCTCCGTCGTCTCCCGGTCGCGAGCCATGTTCCGGTCCAACTTGCGGCGCCACCAGTCCGCGTTGGTCCTCGGCTGAGTGGCGTGCTGAGGGCAGCCATGCCAGAAGCACCCGTCGATGAGGATCGCGATCTTGGCCCGGGGGAACGCCACATCGATCCGCCTCCTGGACATGCCCGGCACGGGGTACTCCACGCGATAACGCAGACCGGCTGCATGCAGCAGGCGTCGCACGGCGAGTTCGGCACCCGTGTCCTTGCTGAGTTGCCTGCTCATGCGTGCCGAGACGGCTGGCGACAACGGCTTCATCGTGCTCAAGGCGACTGTGCCTCACGATCGTGACTCGGTCCGTTCGATTGACCGCCGCGTCCGCCAAGCCCGTCTCGACCCGCGATGTTCAGCCCCGGCCTGCCTGACCACATGGGACCGGTGCGCGTGGCGAGACCCAGCACCATTGCCAGCTGCGCGGATCGATCGAGCCTTGGGACTGCGGCTGCACGTCGATTCCACCACGGGGGCGAGCTCGATTGCATCAGGGTGTCGGAACGGTGGCCGTCGGGCCGCCCGCTTCTTGGTCAGTGTCGTGCTTCCGCGGTCCGCGTCAAGGGCGCTCCGCTGACGCTTCGCGTCGGCTTCGCCGATGGCCCTTCGGGCCACCCTTGACCCGGACCGCTCCAGCGCGGGGAAGAAGCGAGCGAGCGGCCCCGGGAAAGCGGGCCCAGAGGTAGCCGGCGCTCCAGCTCGTTCCCAGTGGGCCTGTGGAGCCGGGACGCGTCAGGATCTCGGGGCACGCCGGGTGGGCTTAGCGGCTGTCGGCCGGTGGACGGGGCAAGAAGGAGTGAGGGCGGTGGCCCTAGGCCTCCAGCCCGTGGCACTCCCCGTACGCCCGTCCCGACCCGCACCAGCAAGTCGCCGTCCCCTCCGGGGGCCAGGCCACCGCTCGGCCTCGGGCCGCCAGGGTCGTGGCGTACTGGGGGAGCAGGGTCGGGTCGTCCGGGGTCGTGCCCTCCGATGCCGCGAAGGCCTCGAAGGAGGGGACCGTGCCCGTGACCACGCCCAGGTTCGCCGTGCCGGAGGACGACAGTTCCCGCAGCGACGTCTCTATCGTCGTCAGGTGCTCCTGGTGGGACGGGTACTCCGCGGACAGGGCCGGGTACGCCGAGAGGAGTTCCGTCAGTTCGCCCTGCGGCCAGTGCAGGACCGCGACGGGGAACGGGCGGGAGAGGGCCTCCCGGTAGGCGCCGAGCTCCGCGCGCAGGCGCGAGATCTCGGCCTCCAGCTCCGCCGGGTTGTCCGAGCCCAGGGACCACACCCGCTTCGGGTCGTGGAGTTCGTCCAGGGAGACCGGCATGGAGTGCAGGGTGTCGGCCAGGGTGTCCCACTCGTCGTGGGGGAGGCCCAGCATCCGGCGCACCCGGTGGCGGCCGAAGAAGAGGGGGTGGGTGGGCTGCGGGGGCCGCGCACCGTCCGTCACGAGGAGCCGCGTGGCCTGCGTGAGGACCTCCTGCGCCGTCTCCAGCTCGTCGTGGGCCTCCAGGGCCTCGGCCACGATGACCCAGGGGGCCGCGTCGCGCGGGGACGCCGTGCGGATGCCGTCGATGATCGCCCGGGCCTCGGCCTCGTGGCCGTACTCCCAGAGGTTCGAGGCCTTCAGGGCCCGGACCAGATAGGGGTCCTCCAGGCTGTCGCCGGAGGAGAGCAGGCGGTCGTAGAGCGCGGTCGCGGCGGGGCGGTCGCCGGACAGTTCGAGGTGGGCCGCGGCCCGCAGCAGCAGGGCTTCGGCGTCCTCGGGGTACAGGCCGGCGGTTCGCTCCAGGCGGGCCGCCTCGGTGGCGTGGTCGACGTTTTCGGCAGGCGTGTCGGGGCGCATGGGGGACACCGTACTGCCGAGTGGTGACAAAGGAGAGTCCGTCCCACCCCAGGCCGTCCGGGGGGCGGGACGAGGGGAGCGCTGCGCCCCGGTCCGTCCGGCGGGCGGGACAAGGCGGGCCCCCGCGTTTCCGGCCGACGGGCGGGGTGAGGGGGAGCCCGGGGCTCAGGCCGTTCCTCCGGCGGGACGAGGAGAGCACTGGCCCGGACGTCCGGCCGCCTGGCAGGACCCGGTCGCCCCCCTGCGGCACAGTGAAGGTATGGATGACAGGGACACCGGTCTCGCCGGGGGCCGTCCGGCCACCCGGCTGCCCGCGCAGGATCTTGAGCGGGCCCGCCGCTTCTACGCCGAGAAGCTCGGTCTCGAACCCGTCGACGAGCGGCCCGGTGGGCTGCTGTACCGGAGCGGGGGCGTGGAGTTCGCCCTGTTCCGGTCGGCGGGAGCCTCGCCGGGGACCTTCACGCAGATGGGCTGGCAGGTCGACGACATCGACCGCGTCGTGGCGGATCTACGACGGCGCGGTGTCGTGTTCGAGGTCGTCGACCTTCCGGGGTTGCGGACGTCCGAGGACGGGATCGCCGACGTCGAGGGGCACTATCCGAGCAAGGGGGCGCGGGGGGAGCGGGCCGCCTGGTTCCGGGACAGCGAGGGGAATCTGCTCGGGATCGGGGAGCCCGTCGTGTGACCGGCCCTCCCGGGACGGTGTGCGAAAGGGGCCGCGCGGGTCTGGAGACCTCAGGCCCTGGCCCTTATCGTGCGGGCGGCCCGTCCCGTACGACGGTGGAGGAGGCGTCCGCCCATGCGTGTGCCCGTCGTGCAGCACACGGAACGGCGGCGGCGCGCCCGGCGCCGTCGCGCGCTGTGGACGGGTGCCGAGGCCCTCGTCACCGTCGGGGTCGTCGTACTGCTCCTGGTGGTCCACCAGCTGTGGTGGACCAACCGGCAGGCCAGGCACGGAGCCGAGCGGGAGCTGGAGCGGGAGTGGGGCGGGGCCGCCGGCCTCGGGCGGGTTCTGGAGGGTGATGTACCGACGGACAGCGGCGACGGAGACCTCCCGGCGCGGCAGCGCACCGGCGCCCCGCCCCCCGACGCCGCCTCCGCACAGGTATCCGCGTCGGCGCCCCTGCCCTCCCAGGCCTACGCCATCCTCGCCATCCCCCGCCTGAACCTCCGTGTCCCCGTCGCCGAAGGCATCAGCAAACCCGAGGTCCTCAACAAGGGACATGCCGGTCACTACCCGGGGACCGGACAGCCCGGTCGCGCCGGGAACTTCGCGCTCGCCGGGCATCGCAACACCCACGGCGAGCCCTTCCGGTACCTCGACCGGCTCGGCGACGGCGACCGGATCGTCGTGGAGACGCGGGCCGCGGTGTACACGTACGCCGTCGACCAGACCGTCCCGCGGACCTCCACCCGCGACACCGGGGTGATACGTCCCGTGCCGCGCAGCCTCGTCCACCCCGGGCGGGGCTACAGCGAGCCGGGGTACTACATCACCCTCACCACGTGCACCCCCGAGTACACGTCCAAGTACCGCCTGGTGGTGTGGGGGACGCTCCTTTCCCCGCGCCCGCGGTGAGGTATAAACGAGCGACAGTACTCATGCGTACGAGGAGGGGGGAGCCGCGATGATCCAGCGCTGCGCGAAGCCGCGCCCCGCCGTCCTGCTCCTGATCCTCTTCGTCTTCCTCGAATTCGCGCTGCTGGACGCCGGCACCCTCACCGCCACCGTCGCGCTCGCCGCGACCGCCGCGGCCGGGTCGGCGTTCGCCCTCTCCCTGCTGGTCGCCGCGCGCTGCGCGCCCGCCGTGCCGCCCACGCGGGTGCGTACGGCCATCCGCGACCGGGACCGGCGTACGGCCTTCCTGCCGCAACGCGACCCCGACGCCAAGGGGCGCACCCGCCCCCGAGCGCCCGGACACGCCCTCCTGACGACCGTCGCGTAGGGCACGCCGCTCCGAGCCATCTCGGCCGAGCACCTCACCGTGACCCCGCGCGGGTCGTCATGCCGCCATCCCATGTCCCGGCACGACGAGACCCACGACGGAGGGCTCACCCCATGTCCGTTTTCGCCAACGTTTTCGCCAACCTGGTCGAGCAGCTCGCGGAGTTGCTCCAGCCGTTGTTCCACGCCTCCGCGGCCGCCGCCGCGATCGTCCTGTGCACCGCGTTCGTACGACTGCTGGTGCTGCCGCTGTCGCGGGCGTCCGCGCGGGGGCAGAAGGCGCGCACCGCGTTGCAGCCGAAGATCGCCGAGTTGCGCGAGAGGTACCGCAAGAACCCCGAGCGGCTTCAGCAGGCCGTGCTGGAGCTGCACGCGCGGGAGAAGGTGTCCCCGCTGGCGGGCTGCCTGCCCGGTCTGATGCAGCTGCCCGCCTTCTTCCTGCTCTACCACCTGTTCTCGAACCCGACGATCGGCGGCGAGACGAACGCCCTGCTCGGCCATGAGCTGCTGGCCGCGCCCCTGGGGGGCCGGTGGCTGGACGCACTGGGCGACGGCGGGGCGTTCGGCGCCGCCGGGCTGGTGTACGTCGCGCTGTTCGCCGTCGTCGCGGTCGTCGCCGCGTTCAACTTCCGCCGTACCCGGCGCATGACGGCCGCCGGCCGTCCGGTGCCGGCCGACGGTGAGCAGCTGCCGGGGCTCGGCGCCGTCACCAAGGTCATGCCGTTCATGTCCTTCTTCGCGCTGATCACGGTGGCGGTGGTGCCGCTGGCGGCCGCCCTCTACGTGGTCACCAGCACGACGTGGAGCGCGGTGGAGCGGGCCGTGCTGTACCGGTGAGCGGAGCGCCTCCGCACGGTCCAGTACGTGAACGGGGTATTGCGGACTGGACCGCCACCTTGGAGGATCGACCAGTCCTCCGATGGCTGCACACGTCGGGAGGCGCCCCACGATCGAGGGAGATTGTGACCATGAAGCTGCTGCGAGTCGGAACGGCCGGGTCGGAACAGCCCGCGCTGCTCGACGCCGAGGGCGTGTTGCGGGACCTGTCCGGACTCGTGCCGGACATCGACGGCGCGCTGCTCGCCGACGACGCGGCGCTCGGGCGGGTCCGTGCGGCCGCCGGCGCCGGGGAGCTCCCGGTGCTGGACGGGGCGGGGCTGCGCATCGGGCCGCCGCTGGGGCGGATCGGGAAGGTCGTGTGCATCGGCCTGAACTACTACGACCACGCCCGCGAGACCGGGGCCGAGCCGCCCGCCGAGCCGGTGGTCTTCTTCAAGGCGGCGGACACGGTGGTCGGCCCGAACGACACGGTGCTGGTGCCGCGGGCGTCCCGCAAGACCGACTGGGAGGTGGAGCTGGCGGTCGTCATCGGCCGCACGGCCCGCTATCTGGAGTCGGCCGAGGAGGGGCTCGCGCATGTCGCGGGGTACGCGGTGGCGCACGACGTGTCCGAGCGGGAGTTCCAGATAGAGCGGGGCGGGACCTGGGACAAGGGCAAGAACTGCGAGACGTTCAACCCGCTGGGCCCGTGGCTGGTGACGGCGGACGAGGTGCCGGATCCGCAGAACCTGTCGTTGCGGCTGTGGGTCAACGGCGAGCTGAAGCAGGACGGGTCGACCGGCGAGCAGATCTTCCCCGTGGGGGAGGTCGTGCGGTACGTGAGCCAGTTCATGACCCTGTACCCCGGCGATGTGATCAACACCGGTACGCCCGCCGGGGTGGCGATGGGGCGGCCGGAGCCCAAGCCGTACCTGCGGGCCGGGGACGTGGTGGAGCTGGAGATCGAGGGGCTGGGGCGCCAGCGGCAGGAGCTGAAGGACGCCTAGAAGGACGCCTTGGGCGCGAACGCCGGGAGGGCGGCGCCGCCGCCGCCCTCGCCGGACGCCGCCGTCACGCCAGCAGGCCCGCCAGCCTTCGCCATTCCTCCCGCGGGAGTGTGTCGCCGGGCTCGGTGCCGACCACTTGGAGCGCCACATGGTCCGCGCCCGCCGCGTGGAAGGCGGCGACGCGTTCGCGGATGTGGTCCTCGTCGCCCCAGGCGTACACCGCGTCGATGAGGCGGTCGCTGCCGCCGTCCGCCAGGTCCGACTCGGTGAAGCCGTGCCGGAGGAAGTTGTTCGTGTAGTTCGGGAGCGCCAGATACATGGCCAGGTAGTCCCGGGCGGCGGCGCGGGCCCGGTCCGGGTCCCGCTCCAGGACGACCTTCAGCTCGGGGGCCAGAATCGGCGCCTCGCCCAGGATCTCGCGGGCGTAGGCGGTGTGCTCCGGTGTCACCAGGTAGGGGATCGCGCCGGCCGCGCGGTCGCGGGAGAGCTCCAGGGTCCTGGGGCCGAGTGCGGCCAGCAGGCGGCGCTCGGCGGGTACGCCGGCGGCGTCCAGCCCGTCGAGGTAGTCGACGAGGGCCGTGTACGGGCGCCGGTATTCTTCCGTGAACTTCGCGTGGCTGACCCCGAGGCCCAGGACGAAGCGGCCGGGGTGGGCGGCCTCCAGGTCCGTGAAGGCCGCCGCGCTGTCCTTGGCCTCGTACTGCCAGATGCTCTGGATGCTGGTCCCGACGGTGATCTCCGAGGTCGCGCCGATGAGGAGGGCGGCGTGCCGGGCGGCGCTGCTGCCGCCCAGCCACAGGGCGCCGTAGCCCAGGTCCTCGAGTTCGGCGGCGGCATCCGTCAGCTCCCCGCGCACGGCCGGGTCCTCGGAGCGCAGGCCGCTGCTCCAGATGCCGTACCGTCCCAGCCGTTCCTTCAACGAGGCTGCGGGGTTGTCCATGAGTGCGATCCCTCCGGTTGCTGTGACGGCCGTTACACCGATGTGTAACCGGAGGGCCGCTCGGGCTAATCCCGGGAAGCGGAATCCCGGGAATCAGACCTGATCGCCCAGGAAGTGCTCCAGCGCCTCCACCACCATGCGGTGGTCCTGGAGCTGGGGCAGGCCGGACACCGTCACCGAACCGACGACGCCCACGCCCTCCACGGTGATCGGGAAGGAGCCGCCGTGGGCGGCGTAGGCGTCGGGGTCCAGCCGGGAGGACTCCTCGAACGTGGTGCCCTTGGCCCGGAAGCGGGCGCCCACCAGGTACGACGCGGAGCCGTAGCGCTCCACCACCCGGCGCTTGCGGGCGATCCAGGCGTCGTTGTCCGGGGTGGAGCCGGGCAGGGCGGCGTGGAAGAGCTGCTGGCCGGCGCGGTGGATGTCGATGGCGACCGGGGCCTGGCATTCCCGGGCCAGCTCCACCAGCAGCGAGCCGAGCGCCCAGGCGTCGTCGAAGGTGAACCGGCGGAACACCAGACGGCGTTCCTGGGCCTCCAGCTCCTCGATGCCGGGCGTCAGTTCGGGGGTGGACTTCTCGGGCGTCGCGGTCGTGTGGCTGTGCGTCACAGGGTCACCGTCACTCCGTCGCGGGCCGAACGGCGGGCCGCTTCCAGTACGTCGAGGGCGGCGGCCGCCTCCAGGGCGGTCACCGGGTTGGGGGCGCCGTCGCGCAGGGCGGCGGCGATCTGGGCGTAGTACGCGGGGTAGTCGCCGGCCAGGGTGGGCACGGGGCGGCCGCCGCCGGTCAGGGGGGACTCGCCGGAGCCGAGGCGGCCCCACAGCGACTCGGGCTCCGTGCCCCAGCCGGCGGTCGTGGCGGGGAGCTGCCCGTCCTTCAGGGCCGCCTCCTGCGGGTCGAGGCCGTACTTGACGTAGCCGGCCCGCGAACCCAGCACCCGGAAGCGCGGGCCGAGTTGGGCGGTCGTCGCGGAGACGTAGAGGTGGGAGCGGACGCCGTTCGCGTGCGTGAGGGCGATGAAGGTGTCGTCGTCCGTCTCGGCGCCCTGGCGGCGGACGTCGGCCTCGGCGTGGACCGAGGCGGCGGGGCCGAAGAGGACCAGGGCCTGGTCGACCACGTGGCTGCCGAGGTCGTAGAGCAGACCTCCGATCTCTGCGGGGTCGCCGGACTCGCGCCAGCCGCCCTTGAGCTGCGGCCGCCACCGCTCGAAGCGGGACTCGAAGCGCCACACGTCGCCCAGTTCGCCCTCGGCGACGAGGTGGCGCAGCGTCAGGAAGTCGTTGTCCCAGCGGCGGTTCTGGAAGACGGAGAGGAGCAGGCCGCGCTCCTCGGCGAGGGCCGCCAGCTCGCGGGCCTCGGCCGCGGTGCCGGCGACCGGCTTGTCGACGACCACGGGCAGGCCGGACTTCAGGGCGGCGGTGGCGAGGGGGACGTGCGTCTTGTTCGGGGACGCGATGACGACGAGGTCCAGGTCGTCGGCCCGCTCGAACAGCTCGTCCGGGCTCGCGGCGACCCGCACGCCGGGGTGCTCGGTGCGGGCCTGTTCCTGCCGGTCGGGGTTCGAGGTGACCACCGTGTCCAGGGCCAGGCCCTCGGTGGTGGCGATCAGCGGGGCGTGGAAGACGGAGCCCGCGAGGCCGTAGCCGACGAGGCCGACACGGAGGGGCGAGCCAGGGGGTGTGCGAGTCATACGTCCACTTTCGCAACGCTGTTGCCAAAGTGCAAGCGGAGGGGACAATGGCAGAGTGAACAGGACGAACACCACCAACGGAGCGGGCGCCGGACCTGGCGCGCGGGGCGCGTCGCAGGGCACGCGTCACGACGTGCCTCGGGGGGCGAACCTGCTGGCGGTGCGCAGTCACAACGCCGCGCTCGTCCTCGAACTCCTGCGCAGGGCCGGGACGGAGGGCGTCAGCCGGCTGGAGCTCGCCGAGCGGACGGGGCTGACGCCCCAGGCCGTCAGCAAGATCACCGCGAGGTTGCGGGACGAGGGGCTGCTGGCGGAGGCGGGGCGTCTGGTGTCCACGGGGGGCAAGCCGCGGACGGTGCTGCGGCTGGTGCCGGGGGCCGGGCATGCCGTGGGCGTGCACCTGGACCGGGACGAGCTGCGCGTGGTGCTGGTCGACCTGGCCGGGACGGTGGTGGCGGAGCGGCGTACGGCGATGGACCTGGGGGCGGGTGCGGAGGCCGTGGTGGGGGACGTGGCCGGCCTCGTCGGGGAGGTCCTCGGCGGGGACCCGGCGGCCGGGGTGCGGTCGCTGCTCGGGGCCGGGGTCGCGCTGCCCGGGCCTCTCGACCACCTCCACGGGGTGCTGCACCGGGTCACCGGGTTCCCGGAGTGGGACGGGTTTCCGCTGCGCGACGTGCTGGGGCGGCGGCTGGGGGTGCCGGTGGTGGTCGACAAGGACACCAACGCCGCCGCGCTGCGGCTGGCCGTCGCGGGCGGGGGCGGATCCTTCGCGTACCTGCACTTCGCGGCGGGGCTCGGATGCGGGCTGGTGATCGGGGGCACGGTGCACCGCGGGGCGCGGACCGGGGCGGGGGAGTTCGGGCACCAGGTCGTGCAGCTGGACGGGCCGGTGTGCGGGTGCGGGAATCGCGGGTGCGTCGAGGCGCTGTGTCTCGACGCGGTGGCGCGCGGGGACGTCGAGGAGGCGGCGCGCGTCCTGGGCGTGGGCGCGAGCAACCTGGTCGCACTTCTCGACGTCGACCTCGTGCTGCTGGGCGGCCGCCTCGTCGCGACCGAGCCGGAGCGGTTCGCCCAGGGAGTCGCCGGGGTCCTCGCGGAACGCGCCCGGCGCACGGGGGAGGAGGCGGTGCCGGTCCGGATCGCGGAGGGCGGGAGCCGCGCGGTCGCCGAGGGCGCGGCGCAGCTGCTGCTGGCGCCGTTGTTCGGGCGGGGCGGGGCGTGAGGGGCCGGCCTGTGTGCCGGTGCCCAGCCGTCCGGTGAGTGTCTCCCTGTCTCACCGGACCGGCTCGATCTGCCCGATCGGGCGGACCTGTTGGGCCGTACGGCGCGGTGTTCTCGCGGAGCGGCGGGCGGGTGGCGCGCAATGGAGGCATGCGACTGTGCACGCCCGTCTCCCTCAGCCTCGCCGCAGCCGCCGCCCTCCTCGGTGGAGCCGCGTCGCCCGTGCACGCGGCCCCCGCGCACGCCGTGCACGCGGTTCCCGCGCACGCGTTGTACCCGGCCCTTGGGCACGGCGTGCACGCGGTCCCCGCGCGTGCCCTGCACGTGTCCCCCGTGCCTGCCGGGCGCGCGGCCGCCGCGTCGCCGTGCGCCGGGTCCGACGACCGGCAGTTCCCGATCACCACCCGCATCGTCGACGGCCCCGGCTCCTACGACGCCGGCGGTGGGTACGGGACCTGGTCCATCGAGCTCACCAACACCACTCGCAGCGCCTGCACCGGCATCCACCCCGTCGTCGTGCTCGTGGACGGTGAGCGCGAGCTGAAGCCGTCGCAGCCGCGGCTGGAGTTCTACGAGGGGGCGCGGCCCCGCGCGGTGCGGTTCGAGCGGACCGACCAGGACGAGCTGGTGGGCGTCTTCGACGACGGGTTCGCGGGGTTCACCGTGCAGCCGGGGCAGACCCTGACGGTGCGGGTGCGGCTGGCGCTGACCTCCGACGCCGTACCGAACGACATCACCGCCAACGCGGCCGTCGTACAACGGCGTGCGGACGACGGCGACTGGATCGGGCAGTCGAACGACTACCGGTTCCGGGTGCGGGCGGCCTCGGAGCCGGAGGGCACCGCCGAGCCCGGCGGCGACGACCCTTCCGCCACCGCGTCCCCCGCCCCCGACGGCCGCCTCTCCTTCGCCGACGAACTCGCCCGCACCGGCCTGACCACTCCCCGCGGCGCCCTCGCCGCCACGTCCTTCCTGCTGGTCGTGGCCGGCACCGCCCTGGTCATGGTGCGGAGGCGGCGCTGAGCCGGTGCGCCGCCCGTGCGACGATCCCTGGGTGGACTACCCGAATGACCAGGCCCCCGGCGCCCCCGTCCGCCACGGCATCCCGGAGCGCGGCCGCATCCCCAAGTAGTACGCGGTCAAGGCGCGGCTCGACCGCTTGATCGAGGACCTGGGGGAGGGCGGGCTGCTGCACACCGAGCGGGAGCTCTCCGAGCGCCACGAGGTCGTCCGCGAGACCGTCCGGCAGGCGATCCGCGGGCTGGTGCCGGAGGGCAAGCTGCGGCCGGATCCCCGGACCCGTCCCGCAAGGTGGCGGCCTGGATCTGGGGCCTGCCCCCGGTCGCCCTCCTCGCCCTGTCTGGAAGTCGGCCACCGGCAGCTGAGCCACCCCGCACCGAGGAACACGCAACGCCGAGTCCTGATTAGGCTGGGGGCGTCGGTACGCCGCGGTTCCGGCGCCCCAGCTCTTTTCGCACGTACGCCAGGAGTGATCGACGCACATGGCAGACCGCAAGCCCATCGATTCATGGCTGACCGACATGGACGGGGTCCTGATCCACGAGGGCGTCCCGATCCCCGGCGCCGACGCCTTCATCAAGAAGCTGCGCGAGTCCGGCAAACCCTTCCTGGTGCTCACCAACAATTCCATCTACACCCCGCGCGACCTGCACGCCCGGCTCAGCCGCATGGGCCTGGACGTGCCGATCGAGAACATCTGGACGTCCGCGCTGGCCACGGCGAAGTTCCTGGACGACCAGCGGCCGGGCGGCTCGGCCTACGTGCTCGGTGAGGCGGGCCTGACCACCGCGCTGCACGACATCGGGTACATCCTCACCGACCACGAGCCGGACTACGTCGTCCTCGGTGAGACCCGGACGTACTCCTTCGAGGCCATGACCAAGGCCGTACGGCTCATCCTCGGCGGCGCCCGCTTCATCTGCACCAACCCCGACGAGACCGGCCCCTCCGCCGAGGGCCCGCTCCCCGCGACCGGCGCCGTCGCCGCGCTGATCACCCAGGCGACCGGCCGCAAGCCCTACTTCGCGGGCAAGCCGAACCCCCTGATGATGCGCACCGGCCTCAACGCGATCGGCGCCCACTCCGAGACCAGCGCCATGATCGGCGACCGGATGGACACCGACGTGCTGGCGGGCATGGAGGCCGGCATGCAGACCTTCCTGGTGCTGACCGGCCTGACCCGCCCCGGGCAGGTCGAGGACTTCCCGTACCGGCCCTCCAAGATCGTCGACTCGATCGCGGACCTCGTGGACCGCATCTAGCTCTAGCCGCGCTGAAACCACGCCCCGGGCGGATCGGGGTGAAACCCACCCGTTCGGAGCAGTCCCGCCCCTGTTGAGGATGCAGGGGCGGGTCAGGCGGGGGAGTCTCCAGGAGTCTGGAGGTTCACCACGATGGGTTCACTGCGACTCACTCTCTGTACGGGCGTACTGGCGGCCACCGCGACCCTCGCTCCGGTGGCACACGCGGCGGACGGCGGCGTCTCGGTCAGCCCCACCTCCCCGGCCCCCGGCGGCGAGCTGGGGCTGCGGGTGACCGGCTGCACGGGAAAGGCCGGCGTCGCCAGCTCGGCCGCGTTCGTCACCGAGGCCCGGCTCAGCGGCCTGGGCGGCACGCTGACCGGCGAGACCCGGATCCGCTCCGCGCTCCGGCCGGAGCGGTCCTACGAGGTCAAGGTCACCTGCGCCGGCGCGGACGGCCCGAAGTCGATCACGGCGCCCCTCACCCTCGCCGACGGCTCCGCGGCGTCGCCGGGCGTTCAGCACCCGTCCGGCCACGCCTCCCCGATCGCCCCCGTAAAGGCGGGCGGCGGCGGCACCGCGCACCTCGCCGCCGGGGAGGAGGACGCCCGGGCGACCGGCCCCAACGCGGCGCACGCGGTCACCGGACTGGTCCTGGCCGGTGCGGCCGGCGTCGCCGTCAAGGTGCTCGGCGGCCGCCGGAGCCGCAGGACGGGTTGACCGATCATGTCCGACCGGGAACGAACCACCGGCACGGGACGGCTGGTCACGGGCATGGTCTGGGCGGTGCTGCTGCTCGGGCTGTGGCTGTGGGGCCGCGAGGTGACCGACGTACGGCACGGAACGACCGCGCCCGCCACGGGTGACATGGCGGCGGCGGGCCGCCCGCCCATCGCCGCCCTGCCGCCCCCCGCCAAGCCCCTGGCCGGCGCGCGGCCCCAGCGCCTGGACATCCCCGGCCTCGCCGTGCAGGCGCCGGTCGTGGCCCGCGGGCTCGACGCGCAGGGCGCGGTCGACCCGCCGCCGTACGACCAGCCGGGCGTCGTCGGCTGGTACGGGGCCGGCGCCGAGCCGGGCACGGCGGGCACCGCGCTGATGGTGGGCCATGTCGACACCAGGACCCGCCCCGCCGTCTTCCACGGGCTGAGCGCCCTGCGCCCCGGCCAGACCGTCCGGGTCGTCCGGGACGACGGCAAGGTCGCCGAGTTCACCGTGGAGGACGTCACGGTCCTCAGCCGGGACCGCTTCGACGCCCAGCAGGCCTACGGGCAGCGGGAGTCGGGGCGCGCCGAGCTGCGGCTGATCACCTGCGGCGGCACCTTCGACCGCGCCACCGGCAGCTACACGGCGAACGTGGTCGTCTCGGCGTATCTCACCGGAACCGCTCTGTAACAGCTCCCGGCCAAGGCCCTTCGCCACCTCGTGGGAGCAACGCGGCGTATGTCAGGATTGGGCCCTGGACCGTTGCACCCAAGGGGGAGTTGGATGTACGGCAGCAGGGGGGCGGCCGGAGTGCGGGCGACCGCGGTGGTGCTGGGGGCGGCACTGCTGATCGCGGGCTGCACGTCCGGTGACGGAGACGGCGACGGTGACAAGGGCGGTGGCGACACCGGCGCCCGGATCACCCAACTACCCAAGGACGCCGCGCCGTTCTGGGTCAACCCGCACGGGAACGCGGCCGAGCAGGTCGCCGACTACGCGCGGGACGGCAGAGAGACCGAGGCGGACCAGATCCGCAAGATCGCGCACCAGCCGACCGGTGAGTGGATCGGCCCGGAGAACCCGGAGCAGGAGGCACGCGGCTTCACCGAGGCCGCCGCCGAGGCCGACCGTACGGCCCTGCTCGTCCTCTACAACATCCCGCACCGCGACTGCGGCCAGTACTCGGGCGGCGGCGCCGCCGACGGCGACGCCTACCGCGCCTGGATCGACGGCGTGACCCAGGGCATCGGCGACCGCTCCGCGACGGTGATCCTGGAACCCGACGCACTGCTGCACCTGGTGGACGGCTGCACGCCACAGGAGTTCCACGAGGAGCGGTACGCCCTGCTCACGTACGCCGTCGGCAAGCTCAAGTCCCTGCGCAGCACCACGGTCTACCTCGACGCGGGCAATGCCGGATGGGGCCACCCCGACCAGATCTTCGACCCCTTGAACAGGGCGGGCATCGCCGAGGCCGACGGCTTCTCGGTCAACGTCTCGAACTTCTACTCCACCGAGGACTCCCTCGCCTACGGCAAGGACCTGTCCGCCAAGGTCGGAGGCAAGCACTTCGTCATCGACACCAGCCGCAACGGCAACGGTCCCTACACGGAGGGCGATCCGGACGAACGCTGGTGCAACCCGCCCGGCCGCGCCCTCGGCGAAACCCCGACCACCAGGACGGCCGACCCGTCGGTGGACGCCTATCTCTGGATCAAACGCCCAGGGGAGTCGGACGGCGAGTGCAAGGGCGGCCCCAAGGCAGGGGCCTGGTGGCCGGCCTACGCCCTGGCCCTGGCACAAGCCACCACCCCCTAGGGGCGGGGCTATGGCACTCTCACCCACCGCGCCCGACTGGGCGTCCCTTCCCCGTCGATGACGAACAGCATGTACCACCCCGACTGAACCAGATTCCTGTTCCGCGGCACCGTCACCGTGACCTCGTCCCCGGTCACGGTGAAGTCCAGCGCTACGGACCGCTGGTCCACGTCCGTCACGTGCGTGGAAGCGCTCGGCCGGATCAACCGCACGTCCTTCACCGACGACGCCTGCCGCGAGGTGAACGTCCCCGACTCCCCACGCGCGATCGTCCGCGGCCCCCCGCTCAACGAAGGCCGGGCCCCCCGGTACAGATACGGCGGCGTGTAGACCTCCACCCGCTGCTCGAACTCCCCCGGCTTGGTGTTCGCCGCGTCCCCGAACAGCGAGTCCGACCCGAAGAACATCACCCGCCCGTCGGGCAGCAGAAGGGATCCGGAGTGATAGTTCCGTCCCACCAACGGGTCGGCGACCCGCCTGAGTTCATTGGTCGACGGGTCGTAGAGCCGCGCCTGAAGGATGTCGGAGTCACCGCGCCCGCGATAGTCCCGCGAGCCCCCGGCGATCAGCACGCTGTCGTCCGGCAGGAGCGAGGCCTGCGGATAGCGGGTGCCCGTGCCCAGCGACGGCCCGTCGACGAAGCGTGGCTCGCGGGCCGACAGATCGACGATCCGCGTCTTCTCGCTGGCCAGCCTGGACTCCCCGACCCCGCCGCCCCCGATCACCATGTACTTCTCGTCCTGGGCGGGCGGCAGCAGCACCGTGTTCGCGGTCTCCAGCATGTTCGCGTCGCTCAGGCCGGGCACCTCGGTGAAGCCGTTGGTCTCCACATCCCAGATCCCCGGCTCGCGGCCCACGTCGTCCGGCCCGTACCCCGCGTTCGCCCCGGAGTAGAAGATCCTTCCGTTCTGCATCAGGAACAGCGCCGGATACGTGGGGAACTGCCGCTCCTTCGCGGTGTAACTCCACTCCTTCGTCCGCGGGTCGAAGACCTCGTTCTTCCCCGGCACCAACTGCCCGATGTCGTCCAGCCCGGAGACACTGAGGACCTTCCCGTCGCTCAGGGTGGTGAGCGTCGGATACCAGCGGGCCTCCTTCATCGGATCGACCTTGATGTACCTCTCGGCGACGGGGTCGAACTCGTAGGCGTCCCGGATCCCCTGGAAGTCCTTCTTGTCCAACGCCAGTTTCTGCGCGATGCCGTACGTGTTGCGGGCGTCCGGGCCGGTCAGCCCCTGGACGCGGTAGTTGTCCTGGGTGCCGGTCTCGTACTTCGCGCCTTCTCCGGCGGCCTCGACGTAGATCCGCCCGAATCCGGGATCGTTGCGCAGGAAGCGCCCGGTCGCCTTGTCGAAGACCTTCTTCGCGCGCGGCACCAGCACCGGGTCCTTGGAGACGAACGTCCTGCCGTTCTCCTTGCCGGTGAACCGGGTGCCCGCGGGCACGGTGATCGGCTTGTCCGGGTTCTCGTTGTAGACGATCATCAGGCCCCCGGCCTTCTTCACATCCCCCTGGAGCTTCTCGTACCGCTTGGTGCCGCCCGCGATCAGCAGATTGCCGTTGCCCAGCTGCGTGTGCCCGGTGCAGAACAGGTCGTTGGGCGTCGGCACCTTCTTCACGGTGCCCTTGACCGGGTCCCAGAGCCGGGTGTCGAACTTCTTCGCGTCGAAGTTGTCCTGGTCGTTGCCCGAGCCCGCCACCAGCAGCACCTTGCCGGTGTGCAGCAGCGCCGCGTGAATGGTGTTCTGGCGGTACTCCTCGGGGAATTCGACGATCTCCCAGCGGCCGTTCTCCGCTTTGTACCCGGCCCTGTCGATCCGGTACTCGTGGTACTTCTCGGAGCCGACCCGGTAGAGCCACGGCCCGTTCATCCCGGCCACCGCGAGGACCACCGCCGTGCCGATCGCGAACCGGCGGACACGGCGGCGGCCGGCACGCTCGGTCATTCGGCCACCCCGTGGGCCGGCGTCGCCGCGGGCACCCCGTGCGCGGGTGTCGGGACGGGCACCCCGTGCGCCGGGGTCGGCGGGGGCACGGCGTCCTGCGGTTCGGGTACGACGGCGGGCCGCTTCCTCGCCTGCCGCAGCTCCCAGCGCCAGGCGAGCACCGGCGTGGCGGTGACCAGCATCGCGAACGACGCCCAGACGACCATCGCCGGGTGGGAGTGGCCGAACCGGTGGCCGGCGGCGATCGAGGCACCGAAGACCAGGATGAAGTACCAGTGGTAGCGGAAGGTCCCGAACCACCGGTCCGGGCTCGCCGAGTCGCCCTTGGGCGTGACCACGAACCTGCTCCGGCGCCGCAGCGCCGCGTCGACCAGCGCCTTCGCGTACAGCGGCGCCGACAGCGCGGACATCACCATGCCCGCCACACCGCCGGAGCCCTCCGGCTCGTGCGGCGAGACGTTGTGGCGGCGGTTCCAGACGTACAGGCCGATCTGGAGGGCGGAGGCGTTGCCGTAGAGCATCAGCCAGACCGCCGGGTCGATGTTCACGCCCGAGGCGCCGAGCCCCAGGAACAGCGCGCAGCTCAGCGCCGCGAGTATCCAGTTCAGGGCCGACATCGGGTAGAAGATGATCATCATCGTGTAGTTGAAGAGCTTGGTCGGCGGCAGCGAGTACCAGCCCTTCCAGTACTGCTTGAGGATCGTCTCGTAGGTCCCGCGCGACCAGCGCATCTGCTGGGTGAAGAAGTCCGTCCAGGCGCTCGGGCCCTCACCGACCGCCAGGACGTCCGGGGTGTAGACCGAGCGCCACTTCCTGCCGGTGACGGGGTTGCGGTGGCGGTGGATCTCGAAGCCGGTCGCCATGTCCTCGGTGATCGAGTCGTACAGGCCGCCGATCTGCTTCAGCGCCTTGATCCTTACGGCGTTGGAGGTGCCGACGAACATCGGGGCGCCGTAGCGGTTGCCGGCCCGCTGGATCAGCGCGTGGAAGAGGAACTGCTGCGACTCGGCGGCCTTGGTGACGAAGGTGTCGTAGTTGCCGTAGACCTGTGGGCCGATCACGAAGCCGATGTCCGGGTCGCGGAAGAAGCCGAGCATCCGCTCCAGGTAGTTCGGCAGCGGTACGTGGTCGGTGTCCACGGACGCGAAGAAGTCGTAGGCGTCGCCGTGCGCGTCGAGCCAGGCGTTGTAGTTGCCGTGCTTGGTCCTGGCGCGGTGCGGGCCCTTGGCCTGGTTCCACCTCGCGACGCCCTTGCGGGAGAAGTGGTGCACGCCGAGGCGGGCGCAGACCTCCTTGACCTCGGGGTCGTCGCCCTCGTCGAGCAGCCAGACGTGCACGAGGCCCCGGTGGCGGATGCGCACCGCCGCCTCCAGGGTCCTGGTCACCATCTCCAGCGGTTCCTTGCCGGGCACGAAGGAGGTGAGGAAGGCGACTCTCGTGCCGGCCTCCGGCACCACCGGGACCGGGTCACGGGCGACCAGCGTGGCGTGCGCGTTGGACAGCACGTTCATGCAGCGGAAGAACTCGATCAGACCGATCGCGACCAGCATCACGACGTCCAGCGCGGGCAGGAAGGCGTACGCCGGGTGGTCGCGTTCGGTCCAGTGCGCCGGTTGCAGCAGCCAGACCAGCAGGACCAGCGAGAGCAGGGGAGCGGCCGCCAGCATCAGGGCCACCCGGACGCGGTGCGGCTCCTGCGAGATCAGTGAGCGGTACCTCACCCGGTACGGCCTGCTCGGATCAGGTTCGGTGAGGGGCCCGGCCAGTCGGCTGTAGTGCTCGTAGTCGTACCGCGGCAGGGTCTTCCTGAGCCGGCGGAACGTTCCCGTGTGGCCGGTCCGGTGCGAACCCGCCCGGAGCCGCGTGGTCTGTGACGGGTCGGAGTTCTGCCGGGCGCCCGTCGGCGTCGACGTCATGAGTCATCCCCCCACACGCGGGTCGGCACCGCGTGTCTGTCGGTCCCTTCACCCGCTCCGGCCCCCCTCGGCCGTCGCAGGCGCGCGTCCGGTCGCGTGATGCCCCCCTCGGCATCGCCTCATGAACGGGGCCCCCTCCCCGCAAGACCGGCAACCGGTTCCTGTCCCCCCAATTGGCGCGTGTCCGCAGCCGCTTGAGGCCAGGGTTCTACGCCGTTCCGCATGATCGCAAGATGGGATACACGGTATTTACCCGTTATACGGGCTCATTCGGACGCAAGTTGGCGTCGGCTGGGGCGCTTGAGCGCAGTCGTGTACGAAGGTGGCGGAAGTGGTCCCTAATGGCCTGCTCGGCGCGGAGCGAGTCGCCGGAGCGCACCGCGTCCAGGATCTCCCGGTGCTGCCGGCAGGTGATCCGCGGATCCTGCGGCACCTCGACGAGGTCCCTGCTCACCCGGTGGAAGGCGTCCCAGAACGCCTCCAGCACCTCGCTCAAAAGGACGTTGTCCAGTCCCCGGTAAAGGGTGGCGTGGAAAGTCCGGTCGGTCTCGGCGAGGCCGGCCCCCCGCGCGGCCCGCTGGTCCATGCCGTCCACGAGCGCTTCCAGCTCGGCGAGGTCGGACTGCGGGAGCCGCCCCGCGAGCCGGGACACCAGTCCCGTCTCCATCGCCTCCCGCAGATCGAGGAGCTGGCGCAGGCTGTCCTCGCCCCGGTGGTGCCCGGCGACCGTGCGGAAGGCGAGGCCCTCGATCATCGGTGCGAGGGACATCCGGCCGACATAGGTGCCGAAGCCATGCCGTATCTCGACGATCCCCATCGCCTGGAGCGCCTTGAGCGCCTCCCGGACCGAGTTCCGGCTCGCGCCGAGGAACGTCATCAGCTCGGGCTCGGTCGGCAGCGGTGCCCCGGAGGCCAGCCGGCGGTCGACGATGAGTTTCTTGATCCGTTCCTGGAGGTCACGCGCTGCCATGGCCAGAGGGTAACCGGCCATAACCGGGGAGGACCCTCCTCCGCCCATGCAAAAGGCCCCTCACCACTATGAGGGGCCTCGCTGTCGGTGCGCCGCCAGGGACTCGAACCCCGGACCCGCTGATTAAGAGTCAGCTGCTCTAACCAACTGAGCTAGCGGCGCCTGCTGACGTCGTTAACTCTACATGACCTCCCGGGGTGCTCCCGACCACCGGAGAGGGGTCGGACGGGCCCGGGGCGGGGCCTGGGGCGAGGGGCCCGGGGGGTGTACATCATTCGGACCGTCAACATGCGCGCCCGGAAGACAGTTGTGAAACTGATCAACGTGCATAGGCCCGGAAATTCTCGGCAGGAGTGTGAGGGGAATCGCATGGAGACTCCGGTATTCGAGGAAATCGATCCCGTGAGCGACTGTGACTGCCCCGGATGCGCCCACTGGCGCCGCGTCCTTCCGCACTCCACTCCGCACCGCCCCTCCGCCCATCCCGCCGCCCGGCGCGCCCTCGCCCTTGCCGCGCTGACCTCCGCGACCCTCGGCGTCGGCCACACGGCGCCCGCCCTCGCGGCCGCCCACGCCCCCGTGCGGCCCGGCGTTCCCGCAGATGAGGAGCCTGAGACCCCCCAGGGCGGGACGGCTCCGCTGCACGGTCCGGCCGGGACGCCGGGCAAACCGTCGGACGCCGGGAAGACGCCCGAGACGACCCGCGAGGAGATCATCAGGCGGGCCCAGAAATGGGTCGACGCGAAGGTGCCGTACAGCATGACCTCCTACTGGTCGGACGGTTACCGGCAGGACTGCTCGGGCTATGTCTCGATGGCCTGGGGCCTGCCGCAGAACGAATGGACGGGCTCGCTCCACACCTTCGGCACCCGTATCGCCAAGGCGGAACTCCAGCCCGGCGACATGCTGCTGTTCCACAACCCCGACAACCCGGAGAACGGCTCGCACGTCGTCCTCTTCGGCGGCTGGACCGACCACACCCGGACGTCCTACATCGCCTACGAGTCGACCCGCCCGCACGCCCGCAGGGCCGTGACCCCGTACGCCTACTGGAGCAACTCCGCCCGGTACGTCCCGTATCGCTACAAGGGCGTGGTGGAGACCCCGCCCGCGACCCCACCGGAGACCCCGCCCGTGACTCCTCCCGAGACCCCGCCCGCGACGCCGTCCCAGACCCCGGCACTGCCCTGGACCGACCCGAGGCGGGGCGGCAGGCGGGCCGCCGCACCCCACGCGGGGGCCCAGGCGCCCGCCTCGCACGGAGTGCCGGGCTATCCGGGCCGCGCGATGTTCCGGCCCGGCGCCGACAACCCGCACGTCACCCGGCTCGGCAGGCAGCTGGTGAAGAAGGGGTTCGGCAGGCACTACCCGAACGGGCCGGGCCCGCGCTGGAGCGAGGCGGACCGGCGAGCGGTCGAGGCCTTCCAGCGCACCCAGGGCTGGCGGGGCGGTGCCGCGGACGGCTACCCGGGGCCCGAGACCTGGCGCCGGCTCTTCTCCTGACCTGCTGTTCCCCCCACGAACGCATCTGGCGCGGAGGCTGGAGACACGCATGACCACGACCACTCCCCAGACACCCGACCCTGGGGGAGCCGAGCAGACCCCACCGCCTCCGGCCCGGTCCACCCGGGTGATCCACAACGAGGCGACCACCGAGATCCCCGTCCATCTGCTGTTCCGTGACGACCCGGACCCGGTGTCCGTGCAGCTGCGGCCGGCCGTCGTGAACCGCCGGCAGGGCACGGGCGAGCAGCCGCGGCTGCGCCGTCCGGTGCCCGCGCGGGCCCGTCCGGTGCCGCAGGTCGACCCCGATCTGGTGGAACGGCCCGCGCGGGTGCTGCCCGCCTCGGTCGGGGTGCTCGCCGGGGCCGCGGGGGCGGCCGGGGGCGTGCTCACCTCGTGGTGGGCGGGTGCGATGCCGCCGGTCGTGGCCACGGCGCTGGGGCTGCCGGCCTCGGCGGGCGCCGGTCCCGGTCCGGCGCAGTGGGCGGCGTACGCCGGGGCCGGGGCGCTGGGACTCTTCGGGTTCGGCGGGCTGGCGCGGGGGCGGACCGGGCGGGCCTGGGTGCTGGGGATGTTCGGCCGCTACCGGGGGACCGTCCGGCGGACCGGTCTGATGTGGGTGAACCCGCTGCTGCTGCGCCGCCGGGTCGACGTACGGCTGCGGCACTGGCGCAGTGAGCCGATGCCGGCGGCCGACGGGAGCGGGGTCGCGCTGCGGGTCGTGGTCCTGGTGGTGTGGCGGGTGCGGGACACCGCGCGGGCGGTGCTGGCGGTGGAGGACCACGAGTCGTATCTGCGGGTGTGCGTGGAGGCGGCGCTGGCGCGGGTGCCGGTGGAGATGCCGGGCGCGGCGAAGCCCGCGGTGGACGCGGCGGCCGACGCGTTGACCCGGCTGGTGGCGGCGGACTCGACGCCGGTGGGCCTCGAGGTGTTCTCGGTGCAACCGGTGCGGGTCGAGTACGCCCCCGAGGTGGCCGCCGCGATGCACCGCCGCCGGATCGCCGCGCTGGACGCCCAGCATCGGAACAGCGTGCTGACCTCGGTGGTGGACTCGGTGGAGGACACCGTGACCCGGCTGACCATGCGAGGGCTCGTGGCGCTGGACGACAACGAACGCAAGGTGCTGGTCAAGGACTTGACGGTGGCGTTCTGCGCGGGCCGGGGAGAAACCGGTCCGTGATTGGTGTGGACATGTTCAACTAACGGCAATAAACTCAGGCTTGGTCTAGACCTGCAAGCTCAGTGAACTTCCCCCACGTTCTCCAGGAGCGGCAGTATGCGCAAAAAGACCAAGTTGTCCGCCGTGATGGTGGGTATGGCGACCACCGGTGCCCTGGTGCTCTCCTCCGGCGGAGCCAGTGGTCACGGCTACACCGACCTGCCCATCAGCAGGCAGAAGCTGTGTCAGAACGGCAGCGTGACCAACTGCGGCAACATCCAGTGGGAGCCGCAGAGCGTCGAGGGACCGAAGGGCTTCCCTTCCTCCGGCCCGGCCGACGGGCGGATCTGCTCCGGCAACAACGGGCAGTTCGGCCAGCTCGACAGCCCGCGCACCCCCTCGGGCGCCGCATGGCCGGCGACCAAGGTGAACGGCGGCCAGAGCTACTCGTTCCGCTGGCAGTTCACCGCCATGCACTCCACCACCGACTTCAAGTACTACGTCACCAAGCCGGGCTGGAACCAGAACCACAACCTCGCCCGGTCCGACCTCAACCTGACCCCGTTCCTCACGGTCCCCTACAACAACCAGCGTCCGCCACAGACCCTCTCGCACAGTGGCACCCTGCCGTCCGGGCTCAGCGGCCGGCACGTCATCGTCGCGGTGTGGACGATCGCGGACACGGCCAACGCGTTCTACGCCTGCTCGGACGTCACGTTCTGAGTGTGCCGGACACGCGAAGGAGCCCCTCGCTTACCGCGAGGGGCTCCTGCGTTGTGCGCCGCCAGGGACTCGAACCCCGGACCCGCTGATTAAGAGTCAGCTGCTCTAACCAACTGAGCTAGCGGCGCATGACTCCCGCCGTCCGCGTTCCGCGGCCGACGACGTAGAAAATAGTACCCGGTCCGCGCGGGTGCTCCTGACCACCGCCCGAGGGAGCCGGGGCGGACCCTAGAGCGCCAGGGAGAGCAGAACCGGGGCCGCGTTGCGGTTCAGGGTGTCGGCCGCCTGGCGCAGCCGGTGGGCGTGCTCGACCGGGAGCGACAGGGCCAGACAGCCCACCGCGGCGCCGGCGGTGATCGGGACGGCCGCGCAGACCGTGCCGATCGCGTACTCCTGGAGGTCGAGCACCGGCACCGTGGGCGGCTGGGCCTCCAGCCGGGAGAGCAGCACCTTGTCGCTGGTGATCGTGCGCGAGGTGAGGCGGGCCATCTTGTGCCGGGCGAGGTGGTCGCGGCGGCCGTTGTGGTCCAGCTGGCCGAGCAGGCTCTTGCCGACCGCCGTGGCGTGCGCCGAGAAGCGGAAGTCGACCCACTCGTTGACCGCCGGGGTGGCCGGGCCGGCCGCGTACTGGGTGACCCGGACCTCGCCGTCGACGTAGCGGCTGATGTAGACGGCCGCGCCGACGGAGTCCCGCAGCCGGTCCAGGGCGCGCTGGAGCTGCTCGCGCAGGGCCTCGTCGTGGTGGTGCGCGGAGCCGAGGCGGGCGAGCGCCGCGCCGGTGACGTACGCCCCGTCGGCGTCCTGGTCGACGTACCCTTCGCGGCGCAGCA
Organism: Streptomyces sp. NPDC086077; assembly: GCF_040686175.1. Taxonomy (NCBI): domain Bacteria; kingdom Bacillati; phylum Actinomycetota; class Actinomycetes; order Kitasatosporales; family Streptomycetaceae; genus Streptomyces; species Streptomyces sp. NPDC086077. The sequence goes on from NZ_JBFBJT010000042.1 coordinate 27,393, forward strand.
TCCGCAGCAGTCCCGTCAGCCGCTCCGCGCGCAGGCCCGTTCGGCGGGCGATCCCGGTGACGGTGACTCCGGCGGAGTGCCGTGCCACCGTCTCCAGAACGCGCAGCGCGTCCTGCGCCGAGTGGTACGGCACGGTCGGCTCGTGCTTCAGCGCCACGGTCTCCCCCTGCGCTCGCTCGCTTCCGTCCTGGGCCTGCTCTCGCCCTCCACGATAACCGGCAAGAGGCCGGTAGTGAGCGGCAGTTGACGAGATGACGACCCCCCTAGCAGGGGCGTAGCCACTTGGCATATGCCGACGGAATGCCCCGCCGCCCCGACCTCGGGTGATGGTACCGGCGCGTAGTGTGACGGACCGGAAAAAATCACAGCACCGCGCTCAGGAACTCCCGCGTCCTCTCGTGCTCGGCGTCACCGAAGATCTTCTCCGGCGGGCCCGACTCGATGACCCGCCCCGAGTCGAACATCAGGACCTGGTCGGAGATGTCCCGGGCGAAGTTCATCTCGTGGGTCACGCAGAGCATCGTGATGTCGGTGCTGCGCGCGATGTCCCGCAGCACGTCCAGGACGCCCGCGACCAGCTCCGGGTCCAGCGCGGAGGTCACCTCGTCGAGGAGCAGCACCTGCGGGCGCATCGCCAGGGCCCGCGCGATCGCCACCCGCTGCTGCTGCCCGCCGGACAGCTGGGACGGCTTCGCGTCACATTTGTCGGCGAGGCCCACCAGGTCCAGCAGCTCGCGTGCGCGCGCCTCCGCCTCGTCCTTCGACAGGCCGAGCACGGTGACCGGCGCCTCGGTGACGTTGCGCAGCACGGACATGTTCGGGAACAGGTTGAACTGCTGGAAGACCATGCCGATCTTCTTGCGGACCTCACGGATCTGCTTCTCCGGCGCGGGGAAGAGCTTGTCCCCGTCCACGGTGATCGTGCCCTCGTCGGGCTTGATCAGGGTCATCAGCATCCGCAGGATCGTGGTCTTGCCCGACCCGGACGGGCCGATCAGGGTGACGTGCCGACCCGCGTCGACGGAGAAGTCGAGGTGGTCGAGGACGAGGTTGTCGCCGAACCGCTTGCTCACCTGCTCCAGCCGGATCAGCTCGGCGGTCTTGCTCGTGACGGGGTTCTTCTCCGGGTTGGGGAGGGTCTCAGTGGGCAAGGCGTCGCTCCAGGGCTCGCAGAACAAGGGAGGCCAGATAGGAAATGACGATGAAGGCCACGCCGATCACCGTCAGGGGCTCGGTGAAGCGGAAGGTCTCCTGGGAGAACAGCCGGGCCTCGCCGAGCATCTCCAGCACCGTGATCGCCATCAGCATCGGCGTGTCCTTCAGCATGGAGATCACGTAGTTGCCGAGGGCGGGCACCACCCGGCGGACCGCCTGCGGAAGGATCACCGCCGTCCAGGTCCGCCTCAGCGGCAGGTTCAGCGCCGTCGCGGCCTCCCACTGGCCGACGGGCACCGCCTCGATGCCGGCCCGGTAGACCTGCATCGTGTACGTCGAGTAGTGCAGCCCGATGCCGATCACACCGGTGGTCAGGGCCGAGGCCGTCACGCCCCACTCGGGCAGCACGTAGAACAGGAAGAACAGCTGTACCAGCAGCGGGGTGTTCCGGACGAACTCGGTGACCACGCCGACGGGCCAGGTCACCCAGCGGCTCGGTACCCGCATCAGCAGGGCCCACACCAGGCCCAGGACGAAGGAGATCAGCGAGCCGATCACCAGGATCTGCAGGGTGACCAGCAGACCGTCCCAGAAGTGCGGCATGAAGTCCGTGACCGCGTTCCAGTCCCAGTTCATCGGACCCCCTCCACCACGGCCGGCTCAGGCGTTCGGGCCTTGCGCTGCGGCGCCTTGCCGACCCCGGCCTTCAGCTTCTTCTCCAGCCCGCGCATCATCCGGGTGAGCAGGAAGGCGATCACGAAGTAGATGAGCAGGATGTACGTGTAGATCTCCGCGCTCTCCTGGAGGGCGAGGCGCACCAGGTTGCCGCTGAAGGCCAGGTCGCCCATGCCCATGATCGACACCAGCGCGGTGCCCTTGAGCAGCTCGATCAGCAGGTTGCAGAACGGCGGGATCATCTCCGGCACGGCCTGCGGCAGCAGGATCAGCCGCATCCGCTGCCACGGGGTGAAGCTGAGCGCGATCCCGCCCTCCCGCTGCGCCGGGTCGACGGCGTTCAGCGCGCCGCGCACGATCTCGGAGCCGTACGCCCCGTAGGTCAGACCCAGCGCCAGGGTGCCCGCCCACAGCGGGACCAGCTGCCAGCCGAAGGCGGGCGGCAGCACGAAGAACACCCAGAAGATCATCACCAGCGCTGAGGTGCCACGGAACACCTCGGTGTAGAGGCCCGCGAGGAAGCGGACGATCCGCAACCGGTGGGTGCGCGCCATGCCGACCGCGAAGGACACGGCGGTGGCCAGCAGCGTGCTGAGGACGAGCAGCTGGATCGTGACCCAGATGCCCTGAAGTACGAGTTCCCACAGTCCCGAGGTCATCCGCCGCACAGCTCCTTCGCGGTCAGATCCGTCATCTCTTCCTCGGTGAACCCGAAGGGCCTCAGGATGCGCAGCAGTTCGCCGCTCTCCTTGAGCTTTCGCAGCTCCCGGTTGAAGGCGTCCCGCAGCCCGGTCTCGGTGGGCCGGAAGGCGAAACCGCCGCCGTCGACGTGCGGCCTGCCGTCGACGATCGGCTTGAAGGGCTCGGTCGTCTCGGCCTTGGCGGACTTCTTCACCACCTCGCGGGTGGTCAGCGCCGTCCCGGCGAACACGTCCACGCGCCCGGCCTCGACGGCGTTCAGCCCGGCCACCTGGTCGGGCACGATGAGGATGTCGCTCTCCTCGTAGCCCGCCTGCACGGCGTACTCGATCTCGGCGTAGCCGGTGCCGGTGGCGAACCTGGCCTTCTTCTCGACGACGTCCCGGTAGTCGCGCAGCCCGAGCGGGTTGCCCTTGCGCACGATGAAGGAGTCGAGCATCTGGTAGTCGGGGTCGGAGAAGATGACCTGTTCGCAGCGCTCTGGGTTGATGTACATCCCAGCGGCCACGACATCGAACTGCTGGGAGTTCAGGCCCGGAATGAGCGAGCCGAACTCGGTCGGCACGGGCTGCACCCGGTCCACCCCGAGCCGCTTGAAGATCACCCTGGCCAGCTCGGGCGCCTCGCCGGTCAGTTCGCCGTCCCTGTCGATGTACCCGAACGGGATCTCGCCCGCGATGCCCAGGCGCACGACACCGGCGGCCTTCAGCCGGTCGAGCAGGTCACCGCCCTGCGTGCCGGACGCGGTGGCCACCCGGCTGCAGCCGGCGGCGCCCAGCGCGCCGAGCGCCGCGACCCCCGCGAGCAGCGATCGGCGGGTGGGCCCGAAGAGGCGTCCCGGGACGGGTTCGGATATGTGGTCGGTGTTTCTCGTCGGGCTTCTGCGTGGTGGAGCCATGGGCGCGCGGCTACCCGACCGCACGCGGGTTATGCCGATCTTTTCAAGCCCCGCACCCTCCGGGGCCGGGTGCGCGGGCCCCCTTGACCGCGCCGCCGCCGGGCACTCCCATGGAACCCATGGCTGATCGCTACATCGAGGTCTCGCTGGACAAACGCGCCGTCACCTGCACGGCCAGGCTGCTCGACGAGCGGGCGCCGATCACCTGCGCGGCCGTCTGGGACGCCCTGCCGTTGTCCGGTGACGTCTACCACGCCAAATACGCCCGCAACGAGATCTACGGCCTCTTCCCGCCCTTCGCGGCATCCGAGCCACCACTGGAAAATCCGACAGTAACTCCCATTCCGGGTGATCTGTGCTATTTCGCCTTCGCCGGTACGGAGTTGGGCACGAAGGCCTACGGCTACGACCGCGAGGTCCGCGCCGGTACGACCGTCGTGGACCTCGCGCTCTTCTACGAACGCAACAACCTGCTGCTCAACGGCGACGTCGGCTGGGTCCCCGGCATCGTCTGGGGGCAGATCGTGGAAGGCCTGCCCGCGATGGCCGAGGCCTGCAACGACCTGTGGCGGACCGGCGCGGCCGGGGAGACGCTCAGCTTCCGGCGGGCCTGACCCCGGCGGCGGCACCGGCCTCGTACAGCGCGTGCGCGGCCCGCAGGACCAGGTCGTCCCGGTGCCGGGCCGCCACCAGCTGCATCCCGATCGGCAGGCCGTCCCCGTCCGTCCCGACGGGCACGGTCGCCGCGGGCTGCTGCGTCATGTTGAACGGGTAGGTGAACGGGGTCCAGCCCGTCCACCGCCGGTGCCCGGACCCCTTCGGCACCTCGGCGCCCGCCTCGAAGGCCGTGATCGGCAGGGTCGGGGTGACCAGCAGGTCGTAGGTGTCGTGGAAGCGGCCCATCCGGCGGCCCAGATCCATCCGGACGTCCACCGCGGCCAGATAGTCCAGCGCCGTGTACCGGGCTCCCCGCGCGCAGATCTCCCGCAGCCCCGCGTCCAGCAGCGCGCGCTGCTCCGGCCCGAGCCGCTGGGTCACCCGGGCGGCCCCGCTGAACCACAGGGTGTGGAAGGCCTCCACCGGGTCGGTCAGGTCGGGATCGGTCTCCTCGACGTACGCGCCGAGCTCCGCCAGCCGCTGCACCCCCCGCCGTACCGCCGCCGCGACCGCCGGCCGTACCGCCACCTGCCCGCCCAGCGACGGCGAGTACGCCACCCGGAGCCCGCGCACGCCGGCCGCCAGAGCGCCGGTGAAGGCCGTGGCCGTCGGCGGCAGCCCCGACCAGTCGCGGGAGTCCGGGCCGCCGATCACATCCATCAGCAGCGCCGCGTCCGCCGCGTCCCGGGTCATCGGCCCCACGTGCGCCAGCGTCCCGAACGCGCTCGCCGGGTACAGCGGCACGCGCCCGTACGTCGGCTTCAGCGCGAAGATCCCGCAGAACGCCGCCGGGATGCGCACGCTGCCGCCGCCGTCGGTGCCGAGCGCCAGCGGTCCCGCGCCGAGCGCCACGGCCGCCGCCGCGCCCCCGCTGGAGCCGCCCGCGGTGCGCGTCAGGTCGTACGGGTTGCGCGTCACCCCGGAGGCCGGCGAGTCCGTGACGCCCTTCCAGCCGAACTCGGGCGTCGTCGTCTTGCCGAGGAACACCGCGCCGTGCTCGCGCAGCCGGGCCACGGAGGGGGCGTCCTCGTCCCAGCGGCCCTCGGGACCGACCGTCCGCGAGCCGCGCAGGGTCGGGGCGCCGCGCAGCAGCAGGATGTCCTTCACCGTGACCGGCACCCCGTCGAGCAGCCCGTCCGGTGCGCCGCGCCGCCATCGCTCCTCGGACTCCCGGGCCCGGCGCAGCGCGTCCTCGGCGGTCAGCCGGACGAAGGCGTTCACCTCCGGCTGGATCGCCTCGGCCCGCTCCAGCGTCGCGCGGGCCGCCTCCACCGGGCTGAACTCGCCCTTGCGGTAACCGTCGAGGAGCCGTACGGCGGTCAGCTCGGTGAGCTCGGTCATCCACCCTCCCAGGAACGTCAGTGTCCGGGTACATACCCACGCTGTTTGTCCACCACGTTCGGCAGCGGCCGCCCCGCCTCCCACGCGTCGTACAACTCCACGAACTGGGCGCCGAGTTCGTCCCGCCAGCCCACGGTGTCGCCGCTCATGTGCGGGGACACGATCAGGTTCGGGACCTGCCACAACGGGCTGTCCGGCGGCAGGGGTTCGGCGTCGAAGACGTCCAGGGCGGCACCCGCGATCCAGCGCTTGGCCAGCGCCTCGGCGAGCGCCTCCGCGACCACCAGCGGCCCGCGGCCGACGTTGACGAAGCGGGCGGAGGGCTGCATCATCCCGAAGCGGCGCGCGTCGAACATGCCGTGCGTCTGCTCCGTGAGCGGCGCCGCCGCGATCACCCAGTCGGCGCGGGCCATCAGCCGGTCCAGGTCGTCGGGGCCGTGCACGCCGGTGCGCGGGGTGCGGCCGACCAGGGCGGTGGTGACGCCGAGCGCCTTGAGGGTGCGCACGATCGCCCGTCCGATCGGCCCGGAGCCCACCACGACCGCCCGGCCCCCGCCGACCTTCTGCGACTCACGGTGCCGCCAGATCCGCTCCCGCTGGAACTCCAGGGTGCGCGGCAGGTCCTTGGCCATCGCCAGCACCAGGGCGGCGACGTACTCGGCGATCGGCTGGTCGAAGATGCCGCGCGCGTTCGTCACCACGGTGTCGCAGGCGGCGAGTTCCGGACACATCAGGTGGTCCACACCGGCGCTCGCGGTGTGCACCCAGCGGGGCCGTGGCCCGTCGCCCGGCCATGCCGCGCGCACGGCGTGCGAGGTGAAGTCCCACACGAGCAGCACATCGGCGTGCGGCAGCCGCTCGGCGAGCCCCGCCGCGTCCGTGTGCTCGATCCGGGCACGGCCGGTGAGGCGGCCCAGCCGGGGGAGGGGTTCGGCGTCCAGGACGAGCAGGGTGGGAGTGGGCATGAGCAGCCGTTTCTCCAGCCGTTCGCGGGGGGCGGCCGACCGTGGGGGCGACGGCCGGTGACGACGTGTCAACGGGGTTCAACCGCGTGTTGACCTGGGAGTGATCCAGGCGGATTGACCACGCTCGCACCCGAACCTACCGTCGTCAACACGGGCGTTCCCCACGATCCGTTGCCCACTCGTCTCCGAGCGTGAGGCCGGTGCCTGCCATGGACGTCGCTTTTCTCGGCGGACCGGCTCCGCAACGCGGAATCGGTGTCGTCGCCCCCTTCGACTTCGCGCTGGACCGCGAGCTGTGGCGCTGGGTGCCGGACGAGGTGTCCCTGCACGTCACCCGCACCCCGTACGTGCCGGTGGAGGTGAGCCTGGACCTGGCCCGCCTGGTCAGCGAGCACGAGACGCTGAGCGAGGCGGTGCGCACGCTGAACGCGGTCGAGCCCGAGGTGATCGGCTACGCCTGCACCTCGGGCAGCTTCGTCGGCGGCATCGTCGGCGAGCGCGCGATGTGCGAGGCGATGAGCCGGGCGGGCAACGTGCCGGCGATCACCACGTCGGGCGCGCTGCTGGAGGCGCTGGTCGAGCTGGACGTACGCCGGGTGGCGCTGGTGACCCCGTACACGGTCTCGGTGACGCGGGCGTTGGAGAGCTACGTCGCCGAGGCCGGCGTCGCCGTCACGGGCTGCGCCTTCATGGGGCTGACCCGGCACATCTGGAAGGTGCCCTACCGCGAGGTGGTGGACATGGCCCGGCGGGCGGTGCGGGGCGCCGCCGACGCCCTGTTCATCAGCTGCACCAACCTGCCGACCTACGACGTGATCCCGCAACTGGAGGCCGAGCTGCGCATACCGGTGATCTCGGCCAACCAAGTGACGATGTGGGCGGCACTGCGCCGACTGGGTACCCGTGCGGTGGGGCCGTATCAGGCGCTGATCGATCCGGCGGCGCGCACCGGTCCCGTCCTGTCGGGGGAGACCCCCGGCGCCGTAGTGCCGGAAGAAGAGCAGCAGCAGGAAGGCTGGACATGACAGCACTGGGATTCCTCTACCCGGGCCACTCCGCCGAGGACGACTATCCGCGCATCGAACAGCTCCTGGGCAGCGACATCCGGGTACACCTGGTGCACACCGACATCGGTGAGGACGCCCACCGGGTGGACGCCCTGCTCGAAATGGGCGCCCCGGCCCGCCTCGCCGCCGGCGTCCAGGAGCTTCGGCACGCCGGCGCCGACGCCGTGGTGTGGGCGTGCACCAGCGGCAGCTTCGTGCACGGCTGGGAGGGCGCCCACGAGCAGGTGCGCACCCTGGCCCAGGCCGCGGGCATGCCGGCGTCCTCGACGTCCTTCGCGTTCGTGCACGCCGTGCGGGAGGTCGGCGCGGGGCGGGTCGCGGTCGGGGCCACCTACCCCGAGGACGTGGCCCGGCTCTTCGTGGACTTCCTCGGGGCGGCCGGCATCGAGGTGACCGGCGTACGCAGCTCCGGGATCACCACGGCGGCCGAGGTCGGCACCTGGGGCGAGGCCGAGGTCTTCGCGCTGGCCCGTGCGGCCGACGCCCCCGACGCCCAGGCCGTCCTCCTCCCGGACACGGCGCTGCACACGGCCGCCCACATCCCGGCTCTGGAGAAGGAGCTCGGCAAGCCGGTCCTCACCGCCAACCAGGTCACCGTCTGGGAGGCGCTGCGGCTGGCGGACCGCCGGGTGAACGCGCCGCGGCTGGGGGCGCTGTTCACCAGGGAGCCGATCGTGCAGGTGTGAGGGAGCCGGCGGACACCCCGCGGACGCCGCCCGACGGGAATAAGCGGGGACCGTCTCCTGTTAGCGGCCTGAGGACACCGCACGGCCGAAACCAGGAGGCACCCCATGCCTTACGACCAGCACGACGAGCACGAAGAGCGCGGCGGGCGCGACGAGAACGGGATCCGCGGCACCGCACTCGGCACCGCTCCCGTCCCCCTCTCCGTACTCGATCTGGTCACCGTCGGCGCGGGCCGCACCGCCACCGACGCACTGCGCACGAGCGTCGCCCTGTCCCGGGTCGCGGAGGCCCGCGGCTTCCACCGGTACTGGGTCGCCGAGCACCACTCCATGCCGGGCGTCGCCTCCTCGTCCCCGGCCGTGATCCTCGCCCATCTCGCCGCCCACACCGAGCGCATCCGGCTCGGCTCGGGCGGCGTGATGCTGCCCAACCACGCCCCGCTGGTGATCGCCGAGCAGTTCGGCACGCTGGAGGCGATGGCCCCCGGCCGGATCGACCTGGGCCTCGGCCGCGCCCCCGGCACCGACGGCGCCACCGCGGCGGCCCTGCGCCGCACGGACCGTCTCAACGAGGGCGCCGACGACTTCCCCGAGCAGCTCGTCGAGCTGACCCGGTTCCTGGACGACGACTTCCCCGACGGCCACCCCTACCGGCGCATCCACGCGGTCCCCGGCCCCGTCCAGGCCACCTCGCCCGGCGGCGTGCAGTCCCCGCACCGCCCGCCGGTCTGGCTGCTCGGCTCCTCCGGATTCAGCGCCCGGCTGGCCGGCCTGCTCGGCCTGCCCTTCGCCTTCGCGCACCACTTCTCCGCGCAGAACACCATCCCCGCGCTCGACCTCTACCGGGAGTCCTTCAAGCCGTCCGCCCTCCTCGACGAGCCCTACGCCCTGATCGGCGTCTCCGCGCTCGCCACCGAGGACGAGAGGGAGGCCCGGCGCCAGGTCCGCGCCGCCGCGCTCAGCATGATCCGGCTGCGCACCGGACGGCCGGGTCTCGTGCCCACTCCGGAGGAGGCCGAGGCGCACGAGTTCAGCCCGCTGGAGGAGGAGTTCGTCACCTCCTGGAACGCCAACGTCATCCACGGCACACCGGACGAGGTCCGCGCGGGCCTCGACGGCCTCCACAAGCGCACCGGTGCCGACGAGTTGATGCTCACGGCCAACGCGCACACCGGCGAGATCCGGCTCCGTTCCTACGAACTCGTCGCGGACGCCTACGGATTGCCGACCGCCTGACCGGACGGACACGCCAGCAGTTCCGAGATGCGATCCGGCGGCACCGGCCGGGAGTACAGCCACCCCTGCCCGGTGTCGCACCCGATCCGGCGCAGCCGGCCGGCCTGCGAGGAGGTCTCGACGCACTCCGCCGTGACGGTCAGCCCCAGCCGGTGCGCCAGCTGGATCATCGCCTCGACGATGACCTCGTCGGCCGGACTGGCGTGGGTGCCCGCGTCCTCGTACTGGAAGCCCCGGACGAAGGATCCGTCCAGCTTCAGCACCGACACCGGCAGTCTGCTGAGGTAGGCGAGGTTGGAGTAGCCGGTGCCGAAGTCGTCGATGGCGATCCGGACACCCATGTCGCTGAGTGCCTGGAGTGCCTGCAACGGGCGGCCGGCGGAGCCCATCACCGCGGACTCGGTGAGCTCCAGCTGGAGCAGCTGCGGGGCGAGGCCCGTCTCGGCGAGGATCTCGGCGACGTCCGCGACCAGGTCGGAGTCCCATACCTGACGCACGGCGACGTTGACGGAGACGAACAGGGGTGGTTCGTCGGGACGTTCGAGCTGCCAGCGGCGGGCCTGGCGGCAGGCGGTGGCGAGCACCCAGCGGCCCAGCGGGACGATCGCGCCGTCCTCCTCCGCCAATCCGATGAACCGATTCGGCGTCAGCATGCCGAACTGCGGATGATTCCAACGGACCAACGCCTCGACCCCGCTGAGCCGCCCGTCCGCCATCCCGACCAGCGGCTGGTACTCCAGGACGAACTCGCCCCGGTCGATGGCCGGGCGCAGTGTGGAGGCGAGTGCCTGGCGGGTCATGCGGTGCGCGTTGCGCTCGGGGTCGAACAGCGTCCAGCGGGACTTGCCGTCCGCCTTCGCCCAGTACAGCGTGGTGTCGGCGGCCTGCATCAGACCGGTCGCGGTGGTACCGGCCGCCTGTCGCTCGACGACGCCGATCGACGCCGACAACGACAGCCGCTGACCCGCCAGATCGAAGGGTTCCTGGAGGGCCGTGAGCACCGACTCGGCCAGCTCCGCCAGTTGCTCGGTGCCCGTGGAGTCCTCGACCAGCAGCGCGAACTCGTCGCCGCCGAGCCTGGCCACCAGTGGCGCGCTCGCCCTGGCGAAACCGGCCTCGTCCGCACAGCGGCCGAGGCGCTCGGCCACGGCGGCGAGCAGCCGGTCGCCGACCCGGTGGCCGAGGGTGTCGTTGACCGCCTTGAAGCCGTCCAGGTCCAGGTAGCACAGGCCGATCCGGCCGGTGCCGCCCCGCTCGTACGACTCCACGTCGAGGGCGGCCGAGAGGCGCTCGAAGAACAGCGTGCGGTTGGGCAGCCGCGTCACCGGGTCGTGCATCTGCAAGTGCCGCAGCCTGCCCTGGAGTTCACGCCGCGCGCTGATGTCGGCGGCGGTCAGCAGCACGCCCCGCGCGCCGTCCGGCAGCGGGGCGACGGTGACCTGCACCCAGACGCTGTGCCCTTCGGGGTGCTTCAGCCGCCGGCTGCACCGCAGCTTGGCCTCCCGCCCGCGCAGCACCTCGCGGTACGCGTGCCAGGTACGGGCGTCGGAGGCCAGGTCGACCAGGTCGGCGGCGATCCGTCCGGTGAGGTCGCCGGGACCGGTGCCGAGGAGGTCGGCGAGTGCCGCGTTGGCGCTGACCACGAGGCCTTCGCGATCGACGACGGCCATCGCCAGTGGTGCGGCGGCGAAGGCGGATCGGTAGGAGTCGGAGGCGTCGACCCCGGTACTTCGCGACGCCTGCTGATTACTGTCTGTGACGGCCGGCCCGATGAGGTCTGCCGCGGGCGTCGGCCCTTCGGACGTTCCGCTCACCGCTCGCTCCCGCAGTGCACTCGATCTGCTCGATCTCTGCTCGATCTCTGTCCGGGCAGGAAAGGGTCAGGAAAGTGTGCCGATCATAGAGGGCCGCTCCCGCCGCTCGCAGCCCACTGTCCAGTGTCGCGGAACACGCGCGGAACGGCCCGCCCTCCTGACAGATCGTTTCTGCCCGCCTGAGGCCCGGTTCCCCCGCCCCTCGACCGATTGTGACGGACCGTGAGCGGTTCGGGGGTGTCGGCCGGTTTGGTGACCCCGTTCGGCCTCGGTGCCCTCACTCGTCCGGTGCAGGCAAACAGGGCATACAACAATAAATTCACACAGTCTGGATGCGGTGTCCCGCGAACCGCATCCGGAGGTCCATGTGCCGCGCCAGCTGCCCTTGGGGGAACGCACCCGTGAGGCCCTCCAGGGGCTCGGACGCGTCGCCGCCCGCCCCCGACTGCGCAGCACCGCGGCCGTGTTCACCACCCTGACGGCGGTGGCGGCGACCTCCCTCATCGCGTGCCCCTCGGTAGCGGAGCCCTTCGCGGCGGCGCCCTGCGCCCTGACCCGCACCCAGGCCCACCACTCCGAGGGCCTGGACACCTGGAACGCCGCCTACCCGCGGCCGGCCGGCACGCTGGACGCGGTGATGGTCTTCCTGTCCTTCCCGGACGCCCGCCCGCTGACCTCCCCCACCGAACTGGCCGCCGACCACTTCCCGGCCACCAGCCGCTACTTCGAACGAGCCTCCTACGGCAAGTTCCGACTCCGCTCCCACCCGGTGCGGCACTGGATCAGCATGCCGCGCCCCTCCACCGCCTACGCCATACAGCGTGACTGGGGCGCCGCCCACCGGTCCGCCTATCTGCGGGACGCGCTCGCCGTCGCCGACGGCCACGTCGACTTCTCGCGCTACGACGTCGTCTACTTCGTCGCCGACCCGCACGCCCCCGGCGTCGACTCGGACGCCACGAAGGTCGTCAACCTGGACACCCCGCTGCGCGCCGACGGCACCGACATCCGCCGGGTCGTCACGGTGTTCGAGAACCACCCGCCGGACCGGCTCGTCCTCGCCCACGAGACCGGCCATGTCTTCGACCTGCCGGACCTGTACCACCGCCCAGACGACGGAAAGGGTGACTGGGACACCCATGTGGGTGACTGGGACCTGATGGGCAGCCAGTTCGGACTGGCCCCGGATCTGTTCGGCTGGCACAAGTGGAAGCTGGGCTGGCTGGAGCCCCGGCAGGTGGTCTGCGTCCGGGGCGGCCCGCCCGTACGGCTGACGCTGGAGTCGCTCGGCGCCGCCCCCGGGCTGCCGTCCACCGCACCGGCCGGCGCCCCCGCGTTCGGGCTGGGCCGCGGTACCAAGCTGGCGGTGGTGCGCACGGGGTCCGACAGCGCCCTCGCCATCGAGGCCCGTGGCTCGGTCGGCAACGATCAGCAGAGCTGCCGCCAGGGTGTCCTCGTCTACCGCGTCCACGCCGGCGCCGAGTCCGGCGGCGGCCCGGTCCAGGTGATCGACGCCCACCCGCACACGGAGGCGTGCTGGGAGGGCTCGGTGTACCCACCCCTCGCGGACGCACCGGTCGCCCTCGGCGAGAGCTTCACCGTGCCGGGCACGACCGTGCGGCTGGACGTGGAGGGGCGCACGGCGTCCGGCGGGTGGACGGTGAAGATCGCCAACGGATAGCGGCTGCGCCCGGGCATGAGAAAGCCCCCCGCGTAGGCGAGGGGCTTTCTCGGTGTCGTGCGCCGCCAGGGACTCGAACCCCGGACCCGCTGATTAAGAGTCAGCTGCTCTAACCAACTGAGCTAGCGGCGCCTGCTGACGTCGTAGACCTTAGCATCCAGGTCGGGGGGAGGAAAAATCGATATCCGCACCGTTGAGCGGGCCGCTCGGACCGCCGCCCAGAGCAGGATTTCGGGGCCCGGGAGCCAGGGGTGACGGGTGTCGGGGGCGACGAGCCAGCGGGATCCGGAGGCCTGCTCGGACTCCGCGGCGGCGGGCGCGGGGACGGTGACCGCGTCGCCCGTTCCGTGGCAGAGGAGGGGCGGGATCGCGGCCGTCCGGCCGGGGGACGCCGGGGCCGTGGACCCCCACTCCTCCCACTCCAGCAGCGACGGCAGCCGCTGTGCCGTACCCGGGGTGGCGAACAGCAGCATCCGGCCCCGGAACACCGCGACCGGCCCCGAGCCCGGTCCGTCGTCCCACAACCGGTCCAGCATCCGGCGTCCGAAGATCGCGGGCGCGCTCACGATGTCGAAGGCGGAACCGCACGGCAGCACCACGGGCGCGTCCGGCTGCTCCTCCCAGAAGGCGAGGGTGCTGCGCGGATACGTTCCTGCCGAGGCGAGCCAGGCGGCGCCGTCCGAGGTCACTGTGCTGCTGCTCATGGCACCTACAGGTACCGGGAGTGAACGTCACGTTTCCAAGGGTTGCCGGAAACCGAGACAGGAGCGGCGGGAAGGGGTACCTTGCCCGGCTGGCATATGCCGAAAGGGTGGTCGTGGGGGCGGCATGAGCGACATCCGGCGGCCCATGGCCTCCGCCTCCGTCCCTCAGACGGGATCCGGGCCCCGCGCCTCGACGCCCCGCAGCAGATCCCGGCCGAACTCCACCATCTTCTTCGCGTAGTCCTCGGTCCACTCGGCCTGCTCGGCGATGTCCGCCGACGTCAGCCGGTCGAACCGGCGCGGATCGGCGAGCTGCGCCGCGGCCATGGCCTGGAACTCCACCGCCCGGTCCGCAGCGGCGCGGAACGCCTGTGTCAGCTCCGTGGCCCGTGCCAGCAGCGTCCGGGGGTCGTCGATGGACTCCAGGTCGAAGAAGTGCTCCGGATCGGAGGCCGCCTCCGCGGGCTCGAAGAGCAGGGGCGCGGGGCGTAGCCGCGGTTCGTTCCGACGCGGCGTGGGCTCCGCCATGTCCTCATCTCCTCCTCGTACGTTTCCGACGGCACCACCCGTCCAGGGTGGACCACCCTCAATTCTCTCGCGCCCGCGCAAGGGGGCCCCTGAGCCCGTTCACGGTGTCCAGCTGACCCGGTGCTCGGCCAGATGCGCCAGGACCGCGTGGTTGGCCTCCCACCCGTCGGGAAACTTGACCAATGTTCCCAGCTGGACCGGCTCCGTCGACGGGTAGTCGTCCAGGAGGTCGCTCACTCCCGCCCGGCAGACCACGATGCACGCGTGCCGGTGGCGGGACGCCAGGACGCACAGGCGGCCCGTCTCCAGGTGGAACGCGGTGGCGTCGGGGCGGCCGGAGAGCGGGTGCAGGACGACCGTGACGTCGTACTCCCGGCCCTGAAGCCGGTTCGCCGTGTCGACCGTGACCTCGCGCACGCCCAGCTCGGCGAGGGCCGCCCGGACGGCGGCCGCCTGGTCGCGGTGGGCCGTGCCGACGGCGATCCGGTCGGCGGTCAGCGGCGTCGGCCCGGGGGAGCGCTCCGAGGTGGCGGCGCCGCCCCGGTCCAGCAGCCGCCGCACCACCGACGCCACCGCCCGCACCGCCTCCGGATCGGTGCGCGGCGTGTGCCGGGCGGGCAGCTCCAGCAGGCCCCAGCCCGACTCCGCCGCCTCGTCGATCACCCGGTCGGGGCCGGAGCCGTCCGACGGCACACCGAAGGCGAGCCGCCGGTCGCCGTGACCGGTGCCGCTGCGGAACGGCGTGTACGGGTAGAACGCGTCCGAGACCAGCGGCGCCGCCGAGGCGGGCAGCCGCCAGGAGACCGGCAGCCGGTGCTGCGGCAGCTCGGGGTTGTGCGCGAGCAGGGTCGTCACGGCGGACGCCGAGGGGTCGTACGACAGCCCCGCCCACTGCTCGCTGCCCACGATCGCGAACGGGTCCAGCTGCCCGGGGTCCCCCACGAACAGCGCCCGCTCGAACAGCCCGGCCACGGCCAGCAGCGAGTCCGACCGCATCTGGTACGCCTCGTCGACGATCGCGTGCCGCCACGGCTCGTCGGCCTTGACATGACCCCATTTCGCGGCGGTGGAGATGACCACGGGCAGCCCGGTCAGCTCCCCCGCCTTCGCCGACTTCCGTACGTTGGGCAGGTCGTCCAGGGCCTTGTCGTACGGGTCGGCGTCACTGCTGTGCAGTCGGCCCACCGGCAGCTCGGGGTTCTTCTCGGCGAGCCGCAGCACCAGGTCGTCGACCTGGGCGTTGGTCTGCGCGACGACCATCAGCGAGCGGCCCGCCTCGGCCAGTTCGAGTGCCGCGCGCACCACCAGCGTGGACTTGCCCGCGCCGGGCGGGGAGTCCACGACGACACCGCGGTGTGGGCCGCGCAGGGTGTCGCGGAGGATCGCCTCGGTCGCGCGTGCCGCCGCGGCACCGGGGTCGAAGGTGGTCTCCGTGGTCACAGGACGTCCTCCTCGGTGACGGGATCGGCGGGCTCCGGGTCGGTCCGCCCACCGGGCGGCCCGCCGTGCGTCCACGGCGTCTCCTCCGGGTCGGGCAGTTTCGCGCCGCCGCGCTGCTCGTGCTCGAACAGCGTGAAGCACAGGGTGTCGCCCTTCTCCGGCACGGACCCGGCCTCGGGCTCCTTGCCGCGGCCCATCTTGTCGAGGATCCGCAGGACCACCAGGGTGCCGCCGGTCAGCACGCCGGCGTCCTGCGCGCCGCCGGCGCCCTGCGGCGCCCCCTCGCCCTCGTACCCGACGAACTCGGCGGCCTGCGGTTTTCCGCCCAGCGAGCGGTACACCTTCGCCCGCTCGCCCAGATGGGGCCGGTCGTCCGTACGGACGGTGACCAGCGGGCGCGGGCTGGGGCGCCTGCCCTCGTTGTACGCCATGACCACGTCGGTGACCTCGCCCGCGAACGCCTCCCCGGACAGCCGCCGCCCGGCCATCACCAGCGGATCGTCGAGAGCCTCCTGGGCCTCCAGACGCGCCTGTTCGCGCTCGCGCGCGGCCAGCTTGTTCGCCGCCGTCACCGCGTCGTCGCGGCGCGGCTGCGGGGGCTCGCCCGCCAGCACCCGGTCCCGATGTCCGGTGAACGACCAGCGGTCGCGCGTCCACCGCTCCTCGACCCGGGCCCCCTCGGGCAGCTCCCGCAGCAGGTCCAGGCCCCGCCAGACCGCGTCCCAGGTCGGGCGGGTGACCCGCTCGACCAGGGCGCGGATCTCTCGCTCGGCGGCGGTGGTGTCCCCGAGCCGGTCGTCCGCCTCCAGACCGTCCTCGGCGGCGGCGAGGGCCGTACGCGCGCGGTCGTAGCGCTCGATGGCCGGGGCGAGCAGCTTGTTGTCGAACGCCGGGTCGGTTGCCGGTCCCGCCGGTGGCCACAGGAGCTGGCCCTGTGCGTCCCGGTCCAGCTCGGCCCGCAGCGCGGCCTCGGCGCCGGTGGCGCCGTCCGGCGGGTCGATCCAGGCGAGCAGCGCGCCCAGGTGCTGGTCCTCCAGGCTGGACTGGCCGGTCGCCCAGTGCCGGGAGAGCACGTCCGTCATGGCCAGCAGCAGCGAGGAGCCGGGGACCCGGGCGCGCTCCCCGTAGTGCGTCAGCCAGCGGCCGAGCAGTGGCACCCGCGGCGGTGCGGGGTGGGGGGTCTCCGGGTCCTGCTCCGCCGTACGGCGAAAGCGCATCGAGCGCCCGAGCAGCCGTACGAGGTCGACACCCGGGCGGCTGGGCACGATCAACTGCGGGGCGTCCGCGCACAGTTCGACCTCGACCTTGACCCGCTTGCCGGTCTCCGGGTCGGTGTCGGTGCGCTCGGCCGTCTCGACGCTCTCGGCGTGCGCGTCGATGTACGGCAGGACCACCTCCGCCAGTTCGGCCAGGAAGGTGAATCTGAGGTCGCGGTCGCGCGGCTGCGGCACGGCCAGCAGGCGGGGCGCGTCCCGGTCGGTGCCGACCAGCGCGCCGAGTGGGGCGCCGGCCTCACCGGCGGTGGTCAGCGGCACGAGGACGAGGGGGTGCTCGGACAGATGCCGGTGCCGGACGGTGGCGGCCGGCTGGGCACGGCCGGTGTCGACGGCTTCGAGGCGCGCGAGGGTGGAGATCAGTGACACCGGGCCGCCTCCGGAGACTCGGCGCGCCGGTGGGGTGCCTCGGGGTGCTGGGGTTCGGCCGTCCTTGGGCCGTGCACGCCGGGTGTCCCGGGCCGCTGCCTGCCCAGTGCCTCGGCGCGCAGGTGGGCCGCCCGGCGCAGGGCCGCCACCGCCGGGTCGTCGGGGTCGCCGGTCTCGCCGCGGGACGCCGCGAGGATGTCCTCGACGGTGGTCAGGCCGCCCAGCTCGGCGCGGAGTGAGCGGCCGAGCGAGGTCACCGCGCCCCGCGCGCGGGAGCGTTCCCGGCAGTGGAAGGCCAGCTCGCACGCGGACAGGCACTCGGGCGCGTAGGTCGCCGGTACCGACTCGACGGCGGCGGTGAGCCGGTCGTGGGGCAGCTCGGGGGAGAAGCACGTGCCCTCGGGGAGCGTGTCGGCGATGTCCTCGATACGGGTCAGGCGGCTCAGCTGGCGCCGGGTGACCGCGCGCTGTTTGCGCACGTCGACGGCGGAGGCGGTGGGGAGGTTGGAGAAGTCCTTCGGGCAGACCAGCAGGACCTGGTGCCGTACCGGCGGGGCGGGGTCCATACGGGCGGCGACCTCCTCCAGCGCCAGCACGTACACCGCCGCCTGCCGCGCGGCCGCGCCCACCTTCGCGGGGTCCGCCGAACCGTCCAGCATGGGGAACGACTTGATCTCCACGACCGTCCAGCCGCCGTCCGGGTGCACGACCACGGCGTCCGGCTCCAGGAACGCGGGAGAACCCGCGACGTCCAGCGCGAGCATCGGATGGTCGAGCAGCGTCCATCCGCCGGCCTCGACCGCCTCGCGCAGTGCCAGCGCCGTACGCGCGGCACGGCCCTCGGGGCCGATGGCGGACAGCTCCGGCACGCGCGCCCGCGCCGGAGGCTCGGCGCCCGGGTCCAGCCTCTCGTGCGCCAGCCGCAGCAGATCCGCGCCGCCGTCCGCCTTGACCCGCGCCTCGAAGGCGTTGCCCCGCATGAAGGCGAACTGCGACTGCCCGAACGCCGACGGCGAGCCCAGCGCACCGGCCAGTGCCGCCTTGTTCACCCCGGCGCCGTCGAGGATCGCGCGCCGTCTGCACCCCGGGTTGGCGGCGAGGGCCGCGAGGGCGCGGGCGTCCAGCGCCTTGGCCGGTACATCGGGACCGCGCAGCTCAGCGAGCCGGTGCCGGAGCGCCGTCCCCCGCGTCCGAGGGGGAGGCACCTGGCTCGGCTCCCGCTCCGAACCGCGACTCGCGCTGCCGTGGAATTCGTTCACCCGCGGAAGTCTGACATCCACCACTGACAATCGAGGCCCGAGCGGCACGAGAGCCCGCCGTGGCCGGTGCGGTGCGCGCGCTCAGCGACGTCCGCACGCGGTTCGCGGCCAGCGTCACATGCGGTGCCAGCAGCAGTCCGGCGCCCATCACGGCGGCGCCCGCGGCCGCGTCGAGGAAGTAGTGGTTCGCGGTGCCCATCACCACGATCGTGGTCACCAGCGGATAGGTCACGCCGGCGACCTTGGCGAGGCGCGTACCGCCGTACCGCCACAGGATCACCCCGCACCACAGTGCCCAGCCGACGTGCAGGCTCGGCATCGCGGCGTACTGGTTGGTCATGCCGCCCAGTCCGCGCGGCGCGCTCGCCTCGCCGGCCCACCAGCCGTACGTGCTGTACTGCGCCATCGTGTCCACGAAGCCGTACCCGGCGGACAGCAGCCGGGGCGGGCAGGTCGGCATCAGCGTGAACCCGATGAGGCCGATGAAGGTCGAGGTCATCAGCCAGGTGCGGGCCGCGCGGTACTGCACGGCCCGGGACCGGAAGAGCCAGACGAGCAGCGCCGGGGTGACCAGGTAGTGCAGCGAGGCGTACCAGAAGTCGGCCGGTATGCCTATCCACGCCTCGCGCGTGAACAGACGGTTGAGCGGGTGCTCGGCGTTGAGGTGCAGAGCCTTCTCTATGCGCAGTATCGCCAGGCCGTGGTCGACGGCGGTGGTGACATCGCCCCGGGCGAACAGCCGGCCCGCCGAGTAGCAGGCGTACACCAGCAGGATCAGCGGCAGCTCGGACCACCAGCGCAACCGCGGGCGTGGAGCCGCCTCGATGCCCGGTGTTTCGGCGTGCGGCATCCGATCGCCCTCCCCCTTCTCCTCGCGGCGCCCCTCGGCCCGGCGGCCGGTCGAACCACTTTACGGTGTATGTGCCGTCACCCTACGGGTGCCCTTCCGGCCCTGATAGACGCCGAGATCGCCCCCCGGGTTGCCCCTGGACGGGGTGCGCGATGATGGAGAGGTTCCCGCCCCGTTCTTCTCCAGGAAAGGTCCCGTCCCCTCATGGCACCGCGCATCCTGCTCGCCCGGCACGGGCAGACGGAGTGGTCGCTGGCCGGAAAGCACACCGGCAGGACCGACATACCGCTCCTCGACGAGGGGCGGCGCGGCGCGAAACTCCTCGGTGAACGCCTGCACCAGGCGCCGTACGCCGGGCTCCCCGGCATCGAGGTCCGCACCAGCCCCCTCTCCCGCGCGCGGGAGACCTGCGAGCTGGCCGGCTTCGGCGCCCGCGCGAGCACCTGGGACGCGCTTCTGGAGTGGGACTACGGCGCATACGAGGGGCTGACCCCCGGCGAGATCCAGGCCCTGCGCCCCGGCTGGCTGATCTGGCGCGACGGCGTCCCCGAGGGCGAGAGCCTGGCCGAGGTGACCGCCCGCGCGGACGAGGCCGTCGACTGGGCCCGCGCACAGGACCGCGACGTCCTGATCTTCGCCCACGGCCACATCCTGCGTTCGATCGGCGCCCGCTGGCTGAACCTCCCCCTCGACTTCGCGGCCCGTATCCGCCTCAACCCGACGTCCCTGTCCGTCCTGGGCTGGGCCTACGGCGAGCCGGCGATCGAGAGCTGGAACGACGTGGGCCACCTGGCGGGCTAGCCGGCGGGAGGCGCGATGCCGGGCGCGGCGGCACCCCCGGTCCGCCTCACACCAGGCGCGGTGCCGAAGCATGCCGTTCCAGGAACTCCGACACCCCGGACGCCCGCCTGTGCGGCAGCAGCACCCGCGCCGTCCCCGCCACCATCGCCTGGATGCGCGACGACTGCACCTCGTCCAGCAGGTCCAGCACCCGCATCCCCGCGGCGGCGGCCTCGTCGGGCCGGCCACCGCGCGCGAGGTCGTCGGCGAGCTCCGCCGTGTACAGCGCGATGTTCCGGGTGAAGTGCGGATCCTGCAGATGCGCCGCCCGCCGCGCGTGCCGGGACGCCCGCGTCCAGTCACCCAGCGTCGACCAGCACTGCGCCTCCAGCGCCTCCAGCTCGGCCTCGCCGTAGAAGGTCATCCACTCGGGGTCGGCGTCCGAGGGACCCCGGTCGTAGAAGGCGTGCGCGCGCGTCAGCGCCTGTGCGCACCCGGTGGTGTCGGCGAGCCCCGCCCATCCCCCCGCCTCCCGCAACGCCAGCAGCGACATCAACCGGGCCGACCCCAGGGGCCGCGCGATCCGCTGCGCGGCCTGCGCCGCCCGCACGGCCTCCCGCGGCCGCCCGGCGTCGCGCGCGAGGAACGCCGTGTTGCAGAAGGCGTGCGCCTCCAGTCCCGGATCGCCGGTCATCCGCGCGGTCGCCAGCGCCTCCGCGTAGTGCGAGCGCGCGTCGTCGAACCGTCCCGAGTCGTGCGCCAGCCACCCCACGGAGATGGCCAGTTCACCGGCGCCCGAGTGCAGCCGGTCGGCGGTCGCCTGCCGCGTGGCGCCGGCGTCCAGCAGCGCGTACGCGGCGCGCAGGGGAGCCGCCGCGCGCCGGTACAACCCGTCCGCGCCGTGCCGGTCGTCGAGCAACCGGATTCTGCGAACGGCCTCTTCGAGTGCGCCCGCCTCGCTCGTCCCGGCGCGCCGCACGGGGCGTTCCACCGCCGGGGCGTCGAGTGCGAGCCCGAAGGGACCCAGCGAGGCGGTGGCCACGGTGGCGCCCCCGCCGGTCATGAATGCGCGACGCAGCACGTCGCTCTCCTCGTAGTTGATGTGCGTGTCGTACGGGTTCTGCGTGGTGTCATACGGCTCGCCCGCCCCGCGTGTCTCACTCGTGATCTGCGCCGGGCTCTGGGAGTGCGCGGGGGGCGTGTCCTCGTCCGTGAGCGCCCCGCGCCCCCGTCCGCGAACGGACGAGCGGGGTGCGAACCCCAGGTCGGTGAGCGTGCGTCCGGGGAACATGTGCAGGAACACTCGCTCGTAGGCGTAGTTGGGGCAGCGGATCTCGCCCGCCTCCACCCGGCCGATGTAGCGCGCGTCACAGCTGACCCGCTCGCCGATCTCGCGGGCGGCGCGCCGCACCGCCGCGGCGAACTCGGCAGGTGAACGCCTGCCGCGCAGGCGCCTGAAGGCGAGGTTCGGCCGCGGTGGCCGGTTGGGCTGGGACGAGGTCACGCTTGACGACGTCATGGCCGGGTCCTCTCGTGCGAACCGTCGAACCATGCCGGACCGGGGTGAGTTGAACTGCCCGTCCAATGTGACGCCCTGATTCCGGCGGGCAAGAACGTACCTGCTGTGACGGGTACGGCACGCTGGGTTTGGCTACAAATCGGATATCTCATCCGGGATCTGCCATGAACTGCCATCCTTCGCGGCGCACTTCCGCCGTAGCCGTTGACGCCCTCCGGCGTTGAACTTCGTGGACCGGGAGCCGCCCGACTCCCGACCTGCTCGCTCAAGGAGGGGTTCCGTGGTGGAGGCCGGGATGGAGACCAGCCGGAGCATCGATTCGTGTACGCCGCTGCCGGCGTGCGACCTCGTGACGGTTCCCGCCCGGCAGGGGCTGGAGGCGGTGGACATCCTCCGGCGCGGTGAGATCGAGGCCGTGGGCCCGGTCCTGCACGACGACGACTGCGACACCCTCTGCTTCGTGGTCCCGCCCGGTACGGCGGCGGCGTGGGACATGCCCGGCAGCACCTGCACGGAGACCGACGGACGCGGACTGCGGCTGGCCCCCGAGCCGCCGGCCGACGGACCCGAGGCGCAGCCCGGCTCGGCCTGGCTGCTGCCGCCCGGTGAGGCCGAGCCGGCGACCGACCCGGCGGTGCTGCGCCGGGCGCTGGGTCAGGCGGCACGGACGATCGAGGCGGCGGACAACTGCCGCTGACGGTCACCCGCCGCACGGCCGACGGCGCGGTCCTCGGGCAGCGGCGCCGACCACCGCCACCTGTGCCGACGCCGACTGACCCGATGCCGCCCTACCCGCCGATAATGGTCGCGTGGGAAAGTCCAGAAAGCCGCGGCGGGCGCAGGCCGCACTCGCAGCCGTCGAAGAGACCGTCGACGGCGGCCTCGCCCAGCTGATACCGGACCGGGACCGGGCGCGGGCCTGGACCCTGTTGATCGACGGGGCCCCGCAGTCGCACGTGGATCTGGACGACCCCGCGTATCTCTCCTTCGAATACCAGCGGCGCCTCGGCCACGTCATCGACCTCGCCGCCCCGCCCGGAAAGCCGCTCCAGGCCGTGCACCTCGGAGGCGGCGCCCTCACGCTCGCCCGTTACGTCGCCGCCACCCGCCCCCGCTCCACTCAGCAGGTCGTCGAACGCGACGCGTCCCTCGTCGAACTGGTCCGCCGCGAATTGCCGTTGGCGCCGGGCGCGCGCATCCGGGTGCGGTCGGCGGACGCCCGTGAAGGGCTCGCCAAGGTGCCGGACGGCTGGGCCGACCTGATCGTCGCCGACGTGTTCAGCGGGGCCCGTACGCCGGCCCATCTCACCTCGACCGAGTTCCTCGACGAGATCCGCCGGGCGCTGCGGCCCGGTGGGCTGTACGGCGCCAACCTCGCCGACGGCCCGCCGCTCGCCCACCTGCGCGGCCAGATCGCCACGGCCGCCGCCCGTTTCCCCGAGCTCGCCCTCATCGCCGACCCGGCGGTGCTCCGGGGAAAGCGCTTCGGGAACGCGGTCCTCGTCGCCGGCGACCAGCCCCTCCCGATCGCCGAACTGACCCGCCGCGCCGCTTCCGATCCGCACCCCGGCCGCGTCGAACACGGCACCAGGCTCGCCGACTTCACGGGAGGCGCCACCCCGGTGACCGACGCCGCGGCGGTCGCCTCACCGGCACCGCCGCCTTCGGTCTTCCGCTGAACGCAGGGCGCGGGCAAGGGCGTTGAACGCGGGGGCGCCCTAGTAGGTACCGATCTCCACCCGTGGCGGCCCGTCGTGCCACGTGCAGAACACCGAGACCCGCTCGGCGCCCGCGGCGAACTCCACCCGGATCCACGTCTCCGTCTTCCACACCTGCATCGACCAGCCCGCGTCCGGGGTCGCCGACACCAGCGTCGCGGAGGCCTCGCCGAGGTCGAAGACGGCCCGGCCGCCCTCGGTGGCGTAGCTCTCGACCTGCCCGGACACGCGAGCGGAGGCGGGAGCGCTCGGGCTCGGGGAACTGCTCGGGGAGGCGGAGGGGGTCGGCTTCCGCGCGGCCGGCGAGGAGCTCGGGCTCCGCGCCGGTTCGGGCCGGCGCGTGCTCGCGGCGGTGGACCGCGGCTCCGGCTCACGCGTGCTCGCGTCGGCCGCGGTGACGGGCAGGGCACGCGGCGGGTCGTACACCGTGCCCGCCATGACCGAGTGGACACCCCACCACGACAAGGTGGTCGCCGCGCCCGTGGCGAGCGACCAGGCCAGTACGTGTACGAGTCCTCTGAGCATCGCGGGCCATACTGCCTCACCCACGCCACCGCTGTCCCATCGGTCACGGTGGACGACGAGTTGTCCACAGGCGCCAGGTTGTCCACAGGCGCCGGTCCCGGCTCTCTCGTATGGCGTACGGTGCGGCGCATGGCAAGTGTTCTCGTGGTCGAGGACGACCAGTTCGTACGCTCGGCGCTCATCCGGCACCTGACCGACGCCTCGCACACCGTGCGCAGTGTCGGTACGGCGCTGGAGGCGCTGCGCGAGGTCGCCCATTTCCGATTCGACGTGGTCATCCTGGACCTCGGCCTGCCCGACCTCGACGGATCCGAGGCCCTGAAGATGCTGCGCGGCATCACGGACGTCCCCGTGATCATCGCCACCGCGCGGGACGACGAGACGGAGGTCGTCCGGCTGCTGAACGACGGCGCGGACGACTATCTGACCAAGCCCTTCTCCGTGGAGCACCTCTCCGCCCGGATCGCCGCCGTCCTGCGCCGCTCCCGTGCCGCCGCCGGCGACGCCCCGCCGTCCCCGGTGCTGCGGGTCGGCGGACTGACGGTGGACCCGCTGCGCCGCCAGGCCGAGCTGGACGGCGTCCGACTGGACCTCACCCGGCGCGAGTTCGACCTGCTGGCCTTCCTGGCCGGGCGGCCCGGGGTCGTGGTGTCCCGCAGGGAGCTGCTCGCCGAGGTGTGGCAGCAGTCCTACGGCGACGACCAGACCATCGACGTCCATCTGTCCTGGCTGCGCAGGAAACTGGGCGAGACGGCCGCGCGGCCGCGCTATCTGCACACCCTGCGCGGCGTCGGTGTGAAGCTGGAACCGCCGGGAGCGGAGGCGCGGCCATGAGGTGGGCACTGGTCAAGGTCTCGCTGGCGGTCACCGCCATGGTCGTGGTCGCCTTCGCGGTGCCGCTCGGGCTGGTCGTCAAGGAGAGGGCCCGCGACCGCGCGTTCTCCAACGCCGAGCGCGACGCGGCGGAGATCGCCCCGGCGCTGTCCATCACCACCGACCGCGCCCAACTCGAACGCGCGGTCGCCGCCGCGGGTTCGGGCGACATGATGGCCCTGCACATACCGGGCGGCGAGGACGCGCAGGCCGTCGGCGTCGGGCGGCAGCGGGCCGCCGACGCGGACATCGAGGCCACCCGGGAGATGGGCCGTGCCTCGACGGCCGCGGCACCCGGCGGGTCGGCGCTGCTCCAGCCAGTGGCGTTGAGCTCGGGCAAGTTCGCCGTCGTCGAGGTGTTCATCCCCGACGCGGCCGTCACCAAGGGCGTGGGCACGG
>NZ_JBFBJT010000043.1:0-51144 GCF_040686175.1 Streptomyces sp. NPDC086077
CTGGGCCGGCTGGGGCTGGGGCTGGGGCTGGGGTGGGACGGGCCGGCCGGGGCCGGGCTGCTGCGCCGGGGCCTGCCGGGCCGGCCCGGTCGCGCCCGGCAGCGGCTGGGCGACGCCCTGCGCGGGCACGCCGGGCTGCTGCGCCGGGACGCTCTGCGGCGGGGCGGCCGGAGCGGCCTGGGGCTGCTGAGCCACCGGAGCACCCTGGGCGGCGGAGACCGCATGGGGTTGAGGCTGGGGCTGGACGGCAGGCTGGGCCCGGGCCGGGATCGACTGGGCCGGGATCGCCTGCGCGGGCCCGCCGTTGGCCTCCGCCTGCGGGGCGGCCACCCGACGGCGGCGCCCCGTCGGCGCGCTCGCCGGATGCGGCTGCGGCGGCGTGTGGTCCTCGGACCGGTCATGCGGTACGGCGTCGTGCCGGCCGTGATCGTCGGGGTGCTCGGCACCGGGGGAGCCCTGGTTCGGCACCTGTGCCTGTGTCTGCGTCTGCGCCGGGCCGATCTGCGGGACGGCGTGTGGACCGGCCTGCCCCGGCACCTGGACGGCCGCCGGCGCCGGACCCTGAGGCTGCCCGGGCGCCGGAACCGTCGCCTGATCCGCCGCACCCCGATCCGCCTCGGCGGGCGGGAGCGCGAACACCGTGCGCGGACCCGTCTCCTGCGCGGCGGCCCGTTCCTGCGCCGCCGCGAGCGCCCGCCGCCGACGCCCGGTCGACTGCTGCTGCCCCTCGGCACCGGCACCGGCCCCGGCCGGCACGACCGCGGCGGACGCGTCGGGCGCCGGGGCCGCCGTGGCGTCCGGGGCTCCGGCGGGCAACGCCGCAGGCAGAGCATGCTGTTCGCCCGCCGCACGCCGGGCCCGCCGCCCGCCGCCGGAACCAGGTACGCCCTGCGGCGGAACCGTGCCACCCAGGCCGTTCGCGGCCGCCGCGGTCCCCGCGGCATGCTCGGCGGCGGTGACGACGGCGCCCTCGCTGACGTCGTCCCCCGCCGCGTCGTCCGGCGCAGCGCCCGGCAGGGCGAGTTCGGCGCCCTCGGCCGGCCGCCCGCGCCGCCGCCCGGTACCACCACCGGCCTCACCGGGGTCGGCCGCAGCGGGTGCCGGCGCCACCTCGGGCGCGGCCCGCCGCCGGCGGCGTCCGGTCGGAGCGGCGGCCTCGATCTCGGCGGCCTTGGCCTGCGGCACCTCGCTCCCCAGGAAGGCGTCCACGGAGGCGCGCCGTGCCCGCCGCCGCCCGCCGCCGGAGGTCTCCTCGGCCTCGGGCGCGGCTTCCGGCACGGCCGGAGCGGCAACGGCCCCCGCCCCGCCCCCGAGCGGCACTTCCAGCACGTACGCGCTGCCGCTCATGCCCGGCACCTCGTGCGTCTGGAGCACACCGCCGTGCGCGCGCACGATGCCGCGCACGATCGGCTCGTGCACCGGGTCTCCCCCGGCGTACGGCCCGCGCACCTCGATCCGTACGACCTCGCCGCGCTGCGCCGCCGCGACCACGACCGTGTTGTCCATGTAACCGCCCGCCGACACGGGCGCGTTGCCGGTCGCGTCGACGCCCGCCACGTCCGCGACGAGATGCGCGAGCGCGGTGGCGAGGCGCTGAGGGTCGACCTCGGCCTCGATGGGCGGCGCGTGCACGGCGAACTGCACGCGCCCCGGG
Source organism: Streptomyces sp. NPDC086077 (assembly GCF_040686175.1). Classification (NCBI taxonomy): domain Bacteria; kingdom Bacillati; phylum Actinomycetota; class Actinomycetes; order Kitasatosporales; family Streptomycetaceae; genus Streptomyces; species Streptomyces sp. NPDC086077. The sequence continues at coordinate 1,655 of NZ_JBFBJT010000043.1, forward strand.
CCGACGAGCTCGACGGCGCCGTCGACACCGGCCGCGACGACCGCGTCGAGCATGACCTTCGTCCGCGTGATCGTCTCGGCCCCGGCGTCGATCCGCTGGTAGGCGAGGACGTTGTCGATGAGCTGGGTGATCCGGGAGTACCCGGCGGAGAGGTGGTGCAGGACCTGGTTGGCCTCGGGCCACAGCTGGCCGGCGTCGTCGGCGGCGAGGGCCGCGAGATCGCGGCGCAGTTCGTCGAGCGGCCCGCGCAGCGAGCGGGCGAGCAGTGTCAGCAGCTGGTCGTGGCGCCCGGCCAGGGCCTCGTAGCGGTCCTTCTCCCGCTCGGCGAGCGCGGCGTACCGCTCCTCGCTCGCCGCCACCTCCTCCGTGTGCTGCTCGCGCAGCTCCTCCAGCTCGGTGACGTGCTGCTGGCGCAGGGCGGTGAGGTCCGAGGCGTGCTCCTCGGAGAGCCGCTCCAGTTCCTCGGCGTGCCGCTTCTCGACGGCGGACTTCTCCTCGGCGAGGACGTCGTACGGGCGCCGGTCCGCGAAGGTCATCACGGCGCCGACGAGCTGGTCGCCGTCCCGGACGGGGGCGGTCGTGAGGTCGACGGAGACCCTGTCCCCGCCCTTGGACCACAAGACCTGCCCCCGCACCCGGTGCTTGCGCCCCGAGCGCAGGGTGTCGGCGAGCGCGGACTCCTCGTACGGGAAGGGCGAACCGTCGGCGCGGGAGTGGAGGACGAGGTCGTGCAGTTCCTTGCCGCCGAGTTCACCGGCGCGGTAGCCGAGGATCTGGGCGGCGGCCGGGTTGACGAGCACGATCCGGCCGTCGGTGTCGGTGCCGACGACGCCCTCGGACGCGGCCCGCAGGATCATCTCGGTCTGCCGCTGCGAGCGGGCCAGCTCGGCCTCTGTGTCGACGGTGCCGGACAGGTCGCGCACGACGAGCATCAGCAGCTCGTCGCTGGTGTAGCCGTAACTGTCGTAGGCCTGTTGGCCGTTCTCCAGGTTCGCGCTGGTGACCTCGACGGGGAACTCGCTGCCGTCCGTCCGCCGGGCGGTCATCCGGGTCGGCTTGGTCCGTCCGCGCGGGTCGATGTGGTCGGGGCGCCGCATGGAGCCCGGGATGAGCTTCGAGTCGAACTGGGGCAGCAGATCCAGCAGCCCGCGCCCGACCAGGGCGGTGCCGGGCGCCTCGAAGGCCTCCAGCGCGATGGTGTTCGCGTTGACGACGGTCCCGTTGGCGTTGACCAGCACCAACGCGTCGGGCAGCGCGTCCAGTATGGCTGCGAGGCGAGCAGCGCCTCGGGATGGCCTGCTGCTCACGAGACGCTTCCCTCCTGTTACCGCACCTTGCCGACCGCTCGGGCCATCTTGCCAACCTGCCCGCGACGTGTCACGCGAGGGAGTCTAAGGGCTGGGGTTGTCCTCGCGACGCTGGATGAGAGAGAGGTCGCACGACGAATTGACACCGAACGGGAGTGCGTACCGGCTCTCGGCACACCACCGCCACGCGCCGTTCGCGCCCCCTGCGCCGGATCTTTACGTGAGGGAGTGGGGGAGGGCGGGGGGCGCGGCATGGGGATGGCGGGGGGCGCGGCATGGGGATGGCGCGGGTGAGGCTTATGGGCGGGTCTGTGAAAGCGGTGGCTCTCGGGCGCCTACGCGTGGCCGGCGTCGGGGAGCAACGGTTCGAGCCGGTCCCAGCGGGCGATCTCGCAACCGTTGCTGCGGTCGAACGTGGCATCGACGGGGCGTCCGGCCCACGTCCCGGTGACGCGCGCGGTGGCGGGACCGCCGTACTGCATGGTGCACATGGTGTCCCGGGGCACCGGCGCGAAGACGTCCCGTCCCCACCGGGTCTCCCTCTCCAGCGCCTGACAGGCTCCGTCGGCGTCCGGGTGACTCCCGCCACTCGGGTGGCATCGCACCTCGAAGGTCCCGTCGGCACCACCGCTCACACCGCTGACGGTGACGGTGAGGTTATCGGCGTCGGGATGGGGGTGTCCGCGGTGCTGGCCGAGGGAGCCGAGGGAGCCGACGAGAGGGGAGGGCGGGGCGGCGGCCGCGGGTGCGGACAGGGAGGTGAGCGCGGCGAGGGAGGCGCCGGCGGCGAGGGCGAGCCGGGGCAGCGTGAGACTCATGACCTGCAACATGACCTGACCAACGCCTCACGCCCCCGGATGTTGCGCGCGCCCCACCGGCGGGGAAGCCCTTTGCCCTGCGACCCGGCTGCCTAGTACCGTGGGGGGCGATTGGTGACAGCACGCTCGACTGTGTCATCATCTGCACACACCGCTCGCGCACGCGAGAGCGGCTGTGCTGGAGGCGTCGCCTAGTCCGGTCTATGGCGCCGCACTGCTAATGCGGTTTGGGCCTTAAAGCCCATCGAGGGTTCAAATCCCTCCGCCTCCGCGCATCACCGAAGCCCTGGTCCTCCCCGGACCGGGGCTTCGGTCGTCTCGGGGCTCCGAATGGCGTTTGCGCAGGTCACAAGGGGTGCGGCTAACGGATTTCACATGACGGCGGCAGTCATGTAATGTTCTTCCTGTCGCCGCGAGCGGGCCGGGAGGGCCGGGAGCGGCGGGAAAACAGAACACAGACAAGCACTCGTAGCTTAACGGATAGAGCATCTGACTACGGATCAGAAGGTTGCAGGTTCGAATCCTGCCGAGTGCACACAGGTTGGAGGCCCCGGAGAGATCCGGGGCCTCTGGCGTTTGCTCATGCGCCGTGCGACCGGTGGCTCAACTTCGGTTGCCGGTGGGGGGTGGGAGGGTGAGCCGGGCGGCGGTCATGACCATGAGCTGGTGGTCGGGGTCGGTGGCGCAGCGGTACGGCGGCGGGGTCGGGCGGCGTCCTTTCCGGCCAGGCCGTACAGATAGGCCCGCTGGTCCTCGTCCGGGCGCAGCGCGGGGGCGAGTGCGGCCAGTACCGGGGCGGACGCCGGGAGGCCGCCGTGTTTCGAGGCGGGTGTAGCCGTCAAGCTGATCGCCGCGAGCTGCGCGACGTCTTCCCGGCGTAGGCCCGGCATCCGGCGAGGCCGGTCGCCGTTGGGCATTCCGACCGCGTGAGGGCGTAGCTGCGCACGCCTGGCCTTCAGGAAATCGCCCAGTTCATCGCGCGGCGCATTGTTGCCGGCCATGGAACCAGTGACTTCGCGCCCCCTGCGACGAGGTGGACCCCGGGCGCATCGGCGCCCTGGGCGTCTGCGCGTCGGGCGGCTACGTCCCCTGAAGGTGAACGAGCCCAAGGAACTGTTCTGGATCGACGGCGCCACCCACATCGACCTCTACGACAAGGAGGAGTACGTGCCCACGGTCGTCACGAAGCTGAGCAGCTTCTTCGGGGAGTACCTCGGCACCTGACCCGCCGACACGAGGGCAGGACGTACGGGGAGCAACGGCTCGTGCGAATGCGCAAGTTGCGGCGGCTGTACGGGTGATTAGAGTTGTTATATCCGTATCAAAGTTCTTGTGAGAGGGGGCAGGCATGCCCGCTTCACGAAGAGGGGCCGCCGTCCTGAGTTCGGCTGTCATCGCCTTGAGCCTCGGTCTGATGCCGGTCACCTTCCAGCAGGCTGCAGCGGCCACGCCCAGTGGGACTCATGTCGGTACGGCGACGCTGGTGCCGGAGCAGAGCAGGGACTACCGGCGGGGCTTCAGCGACGGTTTCAAGCAGGGCTTCCGCCAGGGCGAGCGTAAGTGCGACAAGCACGACAACCGCCGGGCACTCACCGGTTTCCCCGAGCAGAGCAGGGACTACCGACGGGGTTACAAGGACGGCTTCAACGTCGGGTACCGCACGGGGCAGCGGTCCTGCTGACCGGAGCGGTGTCCTCATCGACCGGTCAGGTAGGCCACGTTCAGCAGCAGAGTCGCCAGGGACAGGGTGAAGTACGCCGACCACGCGCCCAGTTGGGTGTCGTGGACCCGTAGGTGGGCGCCGAGGGCGGCCAGGAAGTACAGGACCAGGCCCGCCGCCGCGAGCGTGCCGAGCGCGGGGACGGCCAGGCCGGTCAGGAGCCCGAGCGAGGCCGCCGCGAGGAGGGTGCCCAAGGGGCGGATCCACGAGTGCGGGATGCCGAGGCGGTCCGCCTGGGCCCTGGGGTAGGGGTGGCCGATCAGGTCGGCGACGGCCGCGCTGGCGGTGGCCGTGGTGGTGAGGAGGGTGAGGAGGAGGTAGGGCAGGAAGAGGCTGGACATCTCGGCTCCGTTTGGTCGGTGGTCACTGGCTCGACGGTGCGGGTGGGCGGGAGGTGACCGGCCGTTGTCAGTGGCTGCGCCTACGCTCGGACGTTGATGGCTGACGTGTGGAAGTGCTCGGGGCTGCGGTGGGCGGGCGGTGGCCCCGTACTCGCCTGGAGCGGAGGCCGGCGGAGCGCGCTGAGCTGGGGGAAGCGGGTCGCCTTCGGCGTCGCGGAAGGAGGTGTCCGGACGTGCGTGGGGGCTCGCGGGCACGCGTGTCCCCGGGGGGTCGTCGTGGCGGGAAGGAGTACGGGGGCCCGGTGCGAGGAGTGTGCTCGGCTGAACCGGGCGCATTCCGTGGCCGCCGATGCCGTGCCCGACGATCCGCGGGCCTACCACGTGTATCTGGCGTGGTTCGGGCCCGGCATGGTGAAGGTGGGGATCACCGCCGTGGAGCGCGGCGAGGCCCGCCTGCTGGAACAGGGGGCCGTCTGTTTCAGCTGGCTGGGGGCCGGGCCCTTGATGGCCGCGCGGCGGGCCGAGGAGATGCTGCGGGCCGCGTCGCGGGTACCCGATCGGATTCCGTACGCCGCCAAGCGGGCCGTGCGAGCCGGGTTGCCCGAGACCGTGGCGGAGCGGGCGGCCGAGATCGCGGAGCTGCACGCGCGGGCCATCGCTTTCGCGGCCTGGCCGGAGTCGCTGGAGCGCAAGCCGTTCCGGGCCGTCGATCATGTGCGGGCGTTCGGGCTGGACGGGGCGCCGGGCGCCGTCGGCGAGGTGAGCGAACTCGTCGCCGGCGGGGTGGTGAGCGGCGAGCTGGTGGCTGCCGCCGGGCCCGATCTGCATCTCGATGTCGGCGGACGCGTGGTGGTACTGGACACACGGCTCATGTGCGGGTGGGAGTTGATCGCCTCACCCGCCGAGGCCCCCTCGCCGGGCGCGGCTTCGACACCCGGCGCTGCTGTGTCGTCCGCGGCGGCTTCGTCGCCGGGCGCAGCCCCCTTCCCGGGCGTAGCCCACTCGCCGGTCGCAGCTCTGCCGCCCGCGGGCGTCCCCTCGCCCGGTGCAGCCCCCTCGCCCGCCGCCGCCCGGTACCCCACCCCCGCTCGGTCTGCTGCCGCAGCCCCGTCTCCCGCGGGCCCAGCAGGGGCCCTCTCCTTCCCCGTCCGTGAGTTCCCGCGGGCGGAAGCCCTGCAGGACGGCTTGTTCTGAGTCTCCGGGTCCCTGAGGGCTTCCCCAGCGCCCCCTGTCACCCGCCTGTGCGTTTCTCAGGCAAATCACAGGTTGCCGCAAGGGCCCTCTAAGAGGCGGCCGTCAGGGTATTCGGCATGACCACTATCTCGCCCCAGGGGCGCACCGAACTGCTGAGGCCGGACGGGAGCCCCGTCCGGGTGCTTGTGGTGGACGACGAGATGTCGATCACCGAGTTGTTGTCGATGGCCCTGCGCTACGAGGGCTGGCAGATACGCAGCGCCGGGGACGGCCAGGGCGCCGTACGGGCCGCGCGGGAGTTCCGGCCCGACGCCGTCGTGCTCGACATGATGCTGCCGGACATGGACGGGCTGACCGTGCTCGGCCGGCTGCGGCGGGAGCTGCCCGACGTGCCGGTGCTGTTCCTGACCGCCAAGGACGCCGTCGAGGACCGCATCGCCGGACTCACCGCGGGTGGGGACGACTACGTCACCAAGCCGTTCTCCCTGGAGGAGGTCGTCGCGCGGTTGCGCGGGCTGATCCGGCGGTCCCGTGCCGCCGACCGGCACTCGGACTCCGTCCTGGTCGTCGGCGACCTCACGCTCGACGAGGACAGCCACGAGGTCACGAGGGCCGGCGTGGGCATCCATCTCACCGCCACCGAGTTCGAGCTGCTGCGCTTCCTGATGCGCAATCCGCGGCGCGTGCTCAGCAAGGCGCAGATCCTCGACCGGGTCTGGTCGTACGACTTCGGCGGGCAGGCCAACGTCGTCGAGCTGTACATCTCGTATCTGCGGCGGAAGATCGACGCCGGCCGGGAGCCGATGATCCACACCCGGCGCGGGGCGGGTTACCTGATCAAGCCTGCCGTGTCATGACCCGGCGACGGCAGCCGCGTACGCGACGGCGCGCTGGGCGGGTGGGCCGGCCGCGCACTCTGCGGACCCGGCTCGTCGTCGCCTCGGTCGTGCTGATCGCGGTGGTGTGCGCGGTGATCGGCTCGGCCCCGACGCTCGCGCTGCGCTCCCATCTCTACGACCAGCTGGACGGCCGGCTCGGCGAGGCCCTGGCACGGGCGGTGGGCAGACCGCCCGGCGGCAAGCCCGACGCCGAGGGGATTCCCAAGAACCGGAGCAGCCGAGGTCCGACCTCGCCGAGTTCGTCACGCGCGGCCCGCAGGCCAGCGGCACGATCCCGCCGCGCCGGGGCTGGTGTTGCTGAACCGGCTCGGGCGTCGACCGGCCCACGCCGTCGTGGCGTTGGCCGTCGTGACGGGCTGGCCGGTCCGGCCGCGTACACGCTCACCACGCTGGGCGAGGGCCACACCGGCTCGATCGTGACGGCGGGTCCGTCCGTACAGGGCGGCATGGGCGGCGGCCCCGGCGGGGGCGGCTTCCCGGGCGGCGGCCAGAACCGGGGCGCCGGCCGGCGCTCGTGCGGCGGGATCCTCTTGTACGCCGTAAGAGGACTGCTATACGGTGTATGGCATGTCGACGACCTCCCACGTCAAGGCCCCCGCACAGACGCCGGCCGGTCACCCGCAGCGCTGGCTGATCCTCGGGGTGATCTGCCTCGCGCAGCTCACCGTGCTGCTGGACAACACCGTGCTGAACGTGGCGATCCCCTCCCTCACCCAGGAGTTGGACGCGGCCACCTCCGACATCCAGTGGATGATCAACGCCTACTCGCTCGTGCAGTCCGGTCTGCTGCTCAGCGCGGGCGGCGCCGCCGACCGCTACGGCCGCAAGAAGATGCTGATCGCCGGCCTGGCGCTGTTCGGTGTCGGCTCCCTGGTCGCCGGTGTCGCAGGCACCACCGGACAGCTGATCGCCGCGCGGGCCGGGATGGGCGTCGGCGGCGCGCTGTTGCTGACCACCACCCTCGCCGTGGCGATGCAGATCTTCGCGCCCGAGGAGCACCCCAAGGCGATCGGCATCTGGAGCGCCGTCAACGCGCTGGGCTTCGCGACGGGTCCGCTGATCGGCGGGTTCATGCTGGACCACTTCTGGTGGGGCGCGATCTTCCTGATCAACCTGCCGGTCGTGGCGGTCGGGCTGGTCGCGGTGGTGGCGCTGGTGCCCGAGTCGAAGAACCCTCGGGGCGACCGGCCCGACCTGCTCGGTGCGCTGCTCTCCACGATCGGCATGGCCTCGCTGGTGTTCGCGATCATCTCCGGGCCGGAGCACGGGTGGACGTCCGGGCAGGTGCTGGCCGGCGGGGGCGTCGCGGTGGTCGTGCTCGCGCTGTTCGCCTGGTGGGAGAGCAGGATTCCGTACCCGATGCTCGATCTGCACTTCTTCCGGGACCAGCGGTTCACGGGCGCGGTGGCCGGTGCGGTGCTGATCACCTTCGGCATGGGCGGCGCGCTGTTCCTGCTTACGCAGCACCTGCAGTTCGTGCTCGGGTACGAGCCGCTGGAGGCCGGCCTGCGGACGGCGCCGCTCGCCCTCGTCGTCGTGCTGCTCAACTTCTCGGGGTGGTCGGCGAAGTGGATGGTCAAGCTCGGTACGCCGGTCGCCATCGGGCTCGGCATGGTGATGATGTCGGGCGGGCTCGTGTCGATCGCGACGCTGGCCTCCGAGGGGTACGCCGGGACGCTGCTGGGGCTGGTGCTGATCGGCGTGGGCTGCGCCATCGCCAACCCCGCGATGGCGCACGCCATCATGAGCGCGATTCCGCCCGCCAAGGCCGGGATGGGCGCCGGGATCAACGGCACGCTCGCGGAGTTCGGCAACGGGCTGGGCGTCGCGGTCCTCGGCGCCGTGCTCAACTCCCGGTTCGCCGCGCTCGTTCCGGTCGCCGCGACGTCGCTGCCGGCCGCGCTGGCCTCGGCGGGGTCGTCGTCGGAGCGGCAGGAGATCACCGACGCGTTCTCGTCCGGGCTGCGGACCAGCCTGCTGGTCGGTTCGGTGGCCGTGCTGCTGGGCGGGTTCCTGGCGGCCGCGTTGCTCAAGCGGGCGGAGCGGGGGGAGCGGGGGGAGCTGGCGGAACGGGAGGACCCGGCGGAGCGCGCGGAGCCGGCGGACGCCTGAGAGCCCGTGCCCCTTCGGGGGCGCCGCGGCCTAGCCTTGTGGCGGGGACCACTGTCGAGGAAGGTGCGCCGATGACGAAGGCAGCTGCTGGGCGGGCGGCGCGGACCAGCGTCTGGCTGGAGGAGAAGACGCGCCGCAGTGGCGGCCGGGGCGGTCAGCCGTCCGGCCTCGACCGGCAGCGGATCACCGAGGTGACCGTGCGGCTGCTGGACGCCGAGGGGCTCGCCAAGTTCTCGATGCGGCGGCTGGCCACCGAGTTGAGCGTCACGGCGATGTCCGTCTACTGGTACGTCGACACCAAGGACGACCTCCTCGAACTCGCCCTGGACGCCGCCTTCGGCGAGCTGCGGCTGCCCGACCCGGACGCCGCCGAGGACTGGCGCGACCAACTGCGCGCACTCGCCACCGAGTACCGGGCACTGCTGGTGCGCCACCCCTGGCTGTCGCCGCTCGCGGGGACGTACCTCAACATCGGGCCGAACCACCTCGCGTTCTCCCGCGTGGTCCAGCGCGTGATCCGCGGCGCCGGGCTGCCGGCGCACGGCGTGACGGGCGCCATCTCGGCCGTCTTCCAGTTCGTCTACGGCTACGGCACCATCGAGGGCCACTTCTTCGCCCGCGCCGCCGAGACCGGCATGTCCCCGGACGACTACTTCCAGGAGGCCATGAGCTCGGTGGGCGAGGTGCCGGAGACCGCCGAGGTCATCGAGGAGTCCCGGAACCTCATGGCGGCCCGCGGCGGCGACACCGTCGCGGAGATGATGGACCGGGACTTCGTTTTCGCCCTGGACCTGCTGGTGGCCGGGATCGAAGCCATGGTCGAACGCGGCTGACTAGTCGCCCTCGACCAACCGCGCCGGGAATCCCCCCGTCGCCACCGGGCCCCACCGCTGCGGTGTCACCCGGATGATCGACTTGCCTTGCTTCACCATGGCCTGCCGGTACTCGGCCCAGTCCGGGTGCTCCCCGGCGATGTTCCGGTAGTACTCCACGAGCGGTTCCACGGAGTCGGGGGTGTCGATCACCTCGGCGGTGCCGTCGATCTGGACCCAGGGCCCGTTCCAGTCGTCGCTGAGGACGACGAGGCTGACGCGTGGGTCCCGCTTGGCGTTGCGGGTCTTGGCCCGCTCCGGGTAGGTGGACATGACGATCCGGCCCGAGTCGTCGACCCCGCAGGTCAGCGGGGACGCCTGGGGGTCCCCGTCGGCGCGGCGGGTGAGCAGCAGGGCGTGATGGCGGGGACGTACGAAGTCCAGGAGCTCGTCGAGCGAGACGCGGGTGTTGGTCGCGATGTTCGGTGCCATGGACGGCAGCCTAGGGGGAGCGGGGTCCACCGAGGCTGACCCTGCCGGGGGTACGTTCACGCGGCGAGAGCCTCCGCCAGGCCGGCGTACACCGGTACGTCCCGCCGGACGCCGGTCACCTCAAGGACCCGGCTCGGTACGCCGTCGGGCGTCGCCACCACACGGAGCTGGACGTGCGCCGGCAGATGGTGGCGGACGTCCGCGACGAGGCGGGCGCCCTGGGAGTCCATGAACTCGGTGCCGCTGAAGTCGAGCACCAGCAGCCGCAGCTCGCCTGCCCGGGCGTCGGCGGCTGCGGCCGACGCCGCGTACAGGGCGGCGCCGTTGCCGAGGTCGATCTCGGTGGGCAGGGTGAGCAGGGTGCAGCCCGGCAGGTCGCGCACCCGGCACGGGGTCGGGAAGGGGGTCACGGCACTCACCTGGCAGACGGCATATGGCAGACGGCGGACGATCGTCCGGTTCCGAATTCCGAAGAGGCCGCTTCCTGACCCGTCGGCCCATTCCATCACGCTCGCGGCCTCGTTCAAAGGTGTCCGGAAAGACCGTCAGCCGGGCGTCACCTCAGTGCAACGGAGCAGATAAAGTGCTGTACGTCCTGTGCTCGCAGTCGGGAATGTGCTGCGGAGCTCTCCTGCGCACGGTCTTTTTGGCCGCGCTCGCTGAAGAGGTTCGTGGTGACTGCGTCCGAGTTTTCTGGTTTGCACCGTTTTCCAGCTGGTTTCGAGCTGGCCGAAGCGCTGACGGTGGCCGCGCAGCAGCTGCACGAGACGCTCACCCCGGACACCACCCTGACCACCGCCGTGCGGCTCGCGGTGCGGCTGCTGCCGGGCGCCGAGTACGCCGCGATCTCCGTGATCGAACGGGACGGCGACCGTCGCACGGTGGCCTGGCGCGACGAGCCGGTCCGCGCCGTCGAGGCGTTCAGCAGCGACGGCGCCCGGCCGCCGTACTGGACCCGGCTGTGGAACGCCCCGGTGGTCCGGCTCGCCGACAGCGAGGCCGAGGAGGGCGGCGACGGCCCGGCCGGCCTCGGGCTGCGCTCGGCGCTGGCGCTGCGGCTGCGGGCCGACAGACGCAGCCTGACCGTGCTCACCGCCTACGCACGCAAGCCGCACGTCTTCGACGACGTGGCGACCCGGATCGGCCGCCTGTTCACCGCGCACGTCAGCATCGCCCTGGACTCCGCGACCGTGCGCGAGCAGCTCACCGAGGCCATGCGCACCCGCGACCTGATCGGGCAGGCCACCGGGATCCTGATGGAACGGATGAACATGGACGCGGGGGAGGCCTTCGAGAGCCTCGTGCGCGCCTCCCAGCGGGAGAACATCAAGTTGCGCGACCTCGCCCGCCGGCTCGTGGACGCGCACCCCCCGGCGTGAGCCGGAGCCGGCTCACGCCGTCGGCAGGGACTCCCCCTGCACCGCCTGCACGTCCAGTTCCACCTTGAGCGTCGTGCCGATGGCGGCGATGCCCGCCTGCACGACCTGGTTGTAGTGCATGGCGAAGTCCTCGCGCCGCAGTTCGGTCGTGGCGCGGAACGCGGCCCGGGTGCCGCCCCACGGGTCGGCGCCGGTGCCCAGGTAGGCGAGGTCGAGGTCGACGGGGCGGACGACGCCGTGCAGGGCGAGTTCGCCGTGCACCGTCCAACGGTCGGCACCGGCCGCCGTGAGGCCCGTCGACCGGTAGGTGATCCGCGGGTGCCGCTCGACGTCCAGGAAGTCGGGGGAGCGCAGATGCTGGTCCCGCATGCCGTTGCCGGTGTCGATGGTCGCGGCCCGGATGGCCGCCGTGACGCGGGACTTGGTGATGTCGTCCGGGGCGATCTCGATCGTGCCGGTGAAGTCCGTGAACCGGCCGCGCACGCTGGAGATTCCCAGGTGCTGCGCGACGGCTGCCACGGCGGAGTGCGCCGGGTCGATGGTCCACGGCCCCGGGGGCGGCAGCTCCGCCCCGCCCTGCCGGGACAGCGTCACCGCGCCGACCTCGGCCCGCCCGCTCGCGGTGACGATCGCGCCGGCGGCGGCGGGCGCGTACCCGACCGCCGTGACGACGACGGTGTACGCCCCCGGCTCCAGCGGCGTCGCGTCCCGCACCGCGCCTTCGGCGTCCGCCTCGGCCCGCAGCACCTGCGTGCCCCTCGCGTCCGTCACGGTGACGACCGCGTGCGACACGGCCCATCCGTCCCGGGTGCGGATCCTCGCGGTCAGTCCCATGTCCTTCGTAACTCCCTGTACTGGAACCGGCCCGTGACGGGGCACCCGCCACGGACCGGATCTGATCCTCTTGGAACTACTCGCCGGGGTGGGCGAGTTCGATGTCGTGCCCGTCGGCGCCGGTGCCGGTGACGGTCAGCGCGGTCGCCACCGGCGGGTAGCCGGTGGCGATCAAGGTGTAGTCGCCGCCGTTCAGGTCGGTGAAGGCGTACGCCCCGTCCGTCCCGGTGGTCGCGGTGCCGACGACGTTTCCGGCCGCGTCCACCAGCGTCACGCGCGCGTCTGCCAGCGGCCCGTGCGGGGCCCGTACGACGCCCTGCAGCTGGGCCCCGGCGTCCAGGTCGACCTCGACCCGGGTGACGCCGGTGCCGCCCACCTCGACGGGCAGCGCGCGCGGCCGGAACCCGGTGGCGTTGACGGCGACCGTCACGGGCCCGGGCACCAGCTCGGCGAAGCCGAACTCGCCCTGGTCCCCGGTGGTCTGGCTGGCCAGCAGGTCACCGCGCACATCGGTGACGATCACCATCGCGTCCTTCACCGGCAGCGCGTTCCCGGCGGCCCGCACCACACCGGTCAGCCCGCTGGTGCCGCTGAGCAGGATGTCGTACGACACCGGCTCCCCGCCCACGACCACGGTGGAGGCCTGCGGCTGGAAGCCGTCGGCGGAGGCGATCAGGACGTACGAACCCGTGCCCGGCGCGTCCACCGCGTAGGAGCCGTCGGCCTGCGCGACCGAACGGCCGAGCTGACGGCCCGAGAGGGAGATCAGCGTGACGGCGGCCTGCGGGACCGGCGCGTTCTCGGCGCCGCGGACATGACCGCGGACCGGGATGCCGCCGGGGACCGGCGGTTCGGTGGCCACGGCGACCGCGGCCGCGAGCCGCTGGGTCCCGTCGGGACCGGCCTCGGTGGCCGCCAGGACCGGCCGGCTCGGGAGCGGCCGACCGGCCGGCGCGGCGGCCTGGGCCGGTACCTCGTCGTCGGCGGCCTGCGCCAGTGCGCCCTTGGTCCTCAGCGGGACCTCCTTGATGAACAGCGCGCACACCAGCGCGAGCAGCGCGACCGGCGCGGCGTAGAGGAAGACGTCCGCGATGCCGTGGCCGTAGGCGCTCTCGAACAGGGTGCGGAGCGGGCCGGGCAGGGCGTCCAGGTCCGGGATGCTGCCGCTGGAATGGGAACCGGCGAGCTCGGCGGCCGACCTCGGGTCGAGGGCGGACGCGCCCTCCTCTACGTAGTCCGTGATGCGGTGGGTCAGCACCGCGCCCAGCGCGGAGACGCCGACTGCGCCACCGAGGGAGCGGAAGAAGTTGACCACCGAGCTGGCGGCGCCCAGGTCGCTCGGGGCCACCTGGTTCTGCGTGGCGAGCACGAGGTTCTGCATCATCATGCCGACGCCGAGGCCGAGCAGCGCCATGTAGGCCGCCACGTGCCAGTACTCGGTGTCGTACCGGATCGTGCCGAGCAGGCCGAGTCCGCCGGTCACCAGCACACCGCCGGCCAGCAGCCACGCCTTCCAGCGCCCGGTGCGGGTGATGACCTGGCCGGAGACGGTGGAGGAGAGGAACAGACCGCCGATCAGCGGGATGGTCAGGACGCCGGACATCGTCGGCGACTTGTCGCGGGCCAGCTGGAAGTACTGGCTGAAGAAGATGGTGCCGGCGAACATCGCGATACCGACGAACAGCGAGGCGAGCGAGGCCAGCGTGATGGTGCGGTTGCGGAACAGCCGCAGCGGCACGATCGGCTCCGAGGCCTTCGTCTCGATCAGCAGGAAGATCGCGAGCAGCGCGACCGTGCCGCCGACCAGCGCGTACGTCTGCCAGGACACCCAGTCGTACTTGTCACCGGCGAAGGTCACCCAGACCAGCAGCAGGCAGACCGCGGCGGTGATGAAGAAGGCGCCCGCCCAGTCGACCTTGACCCGCCGCTTGACGACCGGCAGGTGCAGGGTGCGCTGGAGGACTATCAGGGCTATGACGGCGAAGGGGACGCCGACGTAGAAGCACCAGCGCCAGCCGAGCCAGTCGGTGTCGGTGATGACACCGCCGATGAGCGGTCCGCCGACCATGGCGGTGGCGAAGGTGGCGCCGAGGTAGCCGTTGTAGCGTCCGCGCTCACGCGGGGAGATCATCGCCGCGAGGATGATCTGGGCCAGCGAGGACAGGCCGCCCATGCCGATGCCCTGCACCGCGCGGAAGGTGATCAGCATCGCCGGGTTCTGCGACAGACCGGCCGCAGCCGAACCCAGCATGAAGACCACCAGGGCCAGCTGGATCAGCAGCTTCTTGGAGAAGAGGTCCGCGAGCTTGCCCCACAGCGGGGTGGACGCGGTCATCGCCAGCAGCGACGCGGTGACCACCCAGGTGTAGGCGCTCTGGCCGCCGCCGAGGTCCTGGATGATGTCGGGCAGGGCGTTGGAGACGATCGTCGAGGACAGGATCGCGACGAACATGCCGAGCAGCAGCCCGGTCAGCGCCTCCATGATCTGCCGGTGCGTCATCGGGGCGCCGGAGCCGTGCGAGCCGTGGGCGCCACCTCCGTGCTTGGCGTGGGCCCGCACACCGGCTGGTGTGGTTGTTGCCATGGGCTTCCTTTTCTCCTACGTGTTTGCTGGTGTACGGGTGCAGTCGTCGAAGCTCGCCCGGAGCCGGGTCATGAGCTGGATGAGCCGGCCGACCTCGTCGTCGCTCCAGTCGCTCAGTCGCTGGGCGAGCAGGTGTGTGGTCCGCCGGGACAACTCGTCGAGCTGGTCCAGGCCACTGGGGGTCAGGTGCAGGATGCGGGAGCGCTTGTCCGCCGGGTCCGGCAGGCGTTCGATCCAGCCCCGTCCGGCCACGTGCGCGACGTGGCGGCTGGTGACCGACATGTCGACGCTGAGCAGCTCGGCGAGCCTGCTCATCCGCATGTCGCCGTACCTGCCGAGCAGCGTGAGGACGGCGGCGGAGCCGCTCGGGCACTCGGACGGCAGGATCCGACCCATCTCCCGTTTCACGGCCCCGAAGGCGCTGAACTGACGCGCCAGTTCCTCGTACTGCGCCCGTTCTGCCATGACCCCTCCCCGTTCAGTTGCTTAGAGCAACCATAGAAAAGTTGGTTGCCGCAGGCAAACTAAATCGGGGGTGTAGCCATAAAAACTTGGCAAAGGCAAGTATTGCGACCGTAAACGTGCAGGTCGGGCCCTGTCCGACCCCCGCTTGGGCCCGTCAGGCCTTTTCGCTAGGGTCTCGGGGCATGGCTAACAACCCGGGTCCCCAGGGCAACCCCGACCCCGCAGGCAACACCCAGATGTTCCGTGCCTTCGTCGACGAGGCCCCGCAGGGCCGGCAGCAGGCGGCCGCGCCGGCCGGCCCGCGCATCGGTCTGATCGTCGGCATCGTGGCGGCCGTCGCCATCGTCGCCGCGGTCGCCTGGCTCGCGCTGAAGTAACCGCCCCGTCACTCCCACCGGACCGAGACGTCCCGCGTCTCGACGTGCATGCCGAGCGGCACCCGCCAGGCGTCCACGCACACGGTCCAGGTCCGTTCCTTCCGCGCGCCGGCCGCGATCGGCGCCGGGAGTGCTTCGGTCGACTCGATCGTCCCCCAGTCGATGCCGAGCGCGCCGATGATGTGGGTGCCGAAGGTGACCGTGCCCGAACGCACCGCGCTGTCGCCGGTGTTGTGGAAGGTGACGGTCACCTGCTCGCACCACCGCTTGTCCGCGGGCGCGCGCACGGGCGTGCCCATGCTCACCTCGGCGGGTCCGGGAGGAGCCGGCCGGCCGGGGCCCGGCGTGGGACTCTCCGGGCGGGTGGGGGCCGGCGGCGGTGGGTTCGTCGTCGTACTGCCGGGATCGGTGCCGTCGCCGAAGGGGGGCGCCGTGCTGCCTTCGTCCGCCGGGGTGGAGGCGTCCTTCAGGGGCGGTGGGACCTCGCCCGGCGGCCGCTGTCCCGGGGCGGCGTCGGCCGCGGGGGCGGAATCCCGCGAACCGCCCGGTGAGTTGTCCGGTGAGTCGCGCCCCTCCGCCGTCCCGCCAGGCGCCCGGGTCCCGTCGAGCGGTACCAGCGTGACCTCGCCCGGCGGTGCGCCCGCGGTCCCGGCCGCCCGGGGTGGGCCGCCCGCGGCGCCGACCGCGACGTAGCCGTCGTCGTCGCCCCCGCTGCCGCACGCGGCCAGTAGGCCGCCCGTGCACACGAGGGCCGCCGCGGCACCCAGCAGGGCACCACGGCGGCGAGGCGACTGTGTGCCGAACGCGCTCCATGCCCCACGCATCGCGCCAGTGTGGCTGACGGTACGTCAGGAAGGAAGAACTCAGTCGGAGATGAGGCCCTCGCGCAGCTGGGCCAGCGTGCGGGTGAGCAGGCGGGAGACGTGCATCTGGGAGATGCCGACCTCCTCGCCGATCTGCGACTGGGTCATGTTGGCGAAGAAGCGCAGCATGATGATCCGCCGCTCACGGGGCGGGAGCTTGGCCAGCAGCGGCTTCAGCGACTCGCGGTACTCCACGCCCTCCAGCGCGGTGTCCTCGTAGCCGAGGCGGTCGGCCAGCGAGCCCTCGCCGCCGTCGTCCTCGGGGGCCGGGGAGTCCAGCGAGGAGGCGGTGTAGGCGTTGCCGACCGCGAGGCCGTCGACGACGTCCTCCTCGGACACGCCGAGCACCGTGGCGAGCTCGGTGACCGTCGGGGAGCGGTCCAGCTTCTGGGACAGCTCGTCGCTGGCCTTCGTCAGGGCCAGGCGCAGCTCCTGGAGCCGGCGCGGCACCCGCACCGACCAGGAGGTGTCGCGGAAGAACCGCTTGATCTCGCCGACGACGGTCGGCATCGCGAACGTCGGGAACTCCACGCCGCGTTCGCAGTCGAAGCGGTCGATGGCCTTGATCAGGCCGATCGTGCCGACCTGGACGATGTCCTCCATCGGCTCGTTGCGGGAGCGGAAACGCGCCGCCGCGTAGCGCACGAGCGGGAGGTTGAGCTCGATCAGGGTGTCCCGGACGTAGGCGCGCTCCGGGCTGTCCTCCCCGAGTGCGGCGAGCCGCAGGAACAGGGAGCGGGACAGGGTGCGGGTGTCGAGGTCCGCGGAGGCCTGCGGGGCCGGAACATCCGCGGCCGCGAGGGCCGGGGCCGGTGCGGCCGCCAGGGCCGAGACGTCATCGATGGGGTCGAGCGCGTCGTGCGCGTCGAGCGCCTCGGGCGCTGTCTCGCTCTTGGTGAGCGTCAGCACCTTCGAGCTGCCCTGGTCTGCGGACATGCCACCCCCTTTGGGTCGCGGGACGGTCGCGGCGAACGCTCCTCGTTGCGGAGCGCAGCCTTCACCTGAATACCGGCGCCGGGGCACCGGCAAACGCGCTTCCCGCAGAATGTCACATGTCGGCAACGCGCTGTAGTGACATGTCGACATGCGAGATGCGAATACCCGCTGGCAGAAGGGGGTCTGACGGGTATTCGGAACGGAGACGCCACCAAAGTGCCTGGTGAGCGATTCGCTCTCCACGGTGACGCGTCGAGCCCGCTTTCGGTTGTGCGCCGGTTCGATTCGCGGCTGCGCGGCGACCCTGTTCGCGCTTGCGTCGGACGGGGTTCAGGAGTCACGCGTCGATTCGGTTCGCCGAGCGCAGACGCTGGAAGCTGCGCGCGAGCAGCCGGGAGACGTGCATCTGGGAGACGCCGAGTTCCGCGCTGATCTGGGACTGCGTCAGATTGCTGTAGTAACGCAGCAGCAGGATCCGCTGCTCGCGCTCGGGGAGCTGGACGAGCAGATGCCGTACGAGGTCGCGGTGCTCCACGCCGTCCAGGGCCGGGTCCTCGTAGCCGAGCCGGTCGAGCAGTCCGGGCAGTCCGTCGCCCTCCTGGGCCGCCTCCAGCGAGGTGGCGTGGTACGAGCGCCCGGCCTCGATGCAGGACAGCACCTCCTCCTCGGTGATGCGCAGCCGTTCGGCGATCTCGGAGGTGGTCGGGGAGCGCCCGAACGCGGTGGTCAGGTCCTCGGTGGCGCTGTTCACCTGCACCCACAGCTCGTGCAGCCGACGCGGTACGTGAACGGTGCGGACGTTGTCCCGGAAGTACCGCTTGATCTCGCCGACGACGGTGGGCATCGCGAAGGTCGGGAACTGCACACCCCGGTCCGGGTCGAAGCGGTCGATGGCGTTGATCAGGCCGATGGTGCCGACCTGGACGACGTCCTCCATGGGCTCGTTGCGGGAGCGGAAGCGGGCGGCCGCGTAGCGCACCAGCGGGAGGTTGGCCTCGATGAGCGCCCCCCGCACCCGGGTGTGTTCCTGTGTGCCCGGCTCCAGCGTCTTGAGCTGGCCGAAGAGCACCTGGGTGAGCGCCCGGGTGTCGGCGCCCCGGCTGCTGCGCTGGGGCGCGGGTTCGGGGGCGGGCGTCTCCGGGGCGGCTGCTTCTGGCGCGGGTGTCTCCTGGGGCGGGGCTTGAGGCGCAGTACTGGCCGGCACGGTCAACTCCACCTCGTGATCCATCAACTCATCCGTCAAAAGCGGTCATAGCATCACAAGACATGTGCACTGTGTGCAAGCACCGCATAATGCCGTGTTGAGGGCAAGTTGGGGCATAAGACGCATGTGAGCCCCCCGCTGTTACCGCGGGGGGCTCGTGGCCGTGGGTCTAGAACTCGTAGTCCGCGATCACCCAGGTGGCGAACTCCCGCCACAACGCGACGCCCGCCTGGTGGTCCGGGTGCTCCAGGTACCGGCCCAGGGCGGCCCTGTCGTCGAACGAGGAGTTGATGGCGAAGTCGTGGGCGATGGGCCGGTCGCTGAAGTTCCAGCCGAGCTCCCAGGAGCGGATCTCGTCGATCCTGCCGTCCAGGGCGCGGAAGGCCTCCACACCCTCGACCACGCGGGGGTCGTCGCGCTCGACGCCCTCGTCGAGCTTGAAGAGGACCAGGTGGCGGATCATCACTCTCCTCCGTTGGCGATCCAGGTCATGAAGTCGCCGATGGCCTGGGCGGCGTCCGATATGCCCTCGAACCCTATCTGGACGTAGTCCGCTGCCGTTTCTGGATCGGTGATGATCACGTAGAGCGCGAAGACCACGAGTACATAGACGGCGATCTTCTTCGAATTCACCGCCACCGCGGCCTCCCCTGCGCCTGCTGTGCCCGTATGGAACGCCTGTTTGCCGGCGGCGAGTGTAGCTTCACGTCGTATTTGAGGACCAACGGCACGCTGGACGGAGACCAGGCACGAGGAGGCGGCCCGACGGCCGGCGCGGGATCATCGGTCCATGGACGTCACACTTCACCTCGCACAGGACCCCGAGGCCGACGAACTGCTCGGGCGCTCCCCCCTCGCCGCGCTGATCGGGATGCTGCTGGATCAGCAGATCCCGATGGAGTGGGCGTTCAAGGGGCCCGCGACCATCGCCGGCCGGATGGGCTCGGACGACCTGGACGCGCAGGAGATCGCCGCCTACGACCCGGAGGCGTTCGCCGCGCTGCTCTCGGAGAAGCCGGCCGTGCACCGTTACCCCGGGTCGATGGCCCAGCGGATCCAGCAGCTCTGCCAGTACCTCGTCGAGCACTACGACGGTGACCCGAGCGCCGTCTGGGAGGGCGTCGGCGACGGGCGGGAACTGCTGAAGCGGCTTCAGGAACTGCCAGGGTTCGGCAAGCAGAAGGCACAGATCTTCCTCGCGCTGCTCGGCAAGCAGCTCGGCGTGACCCCGCAGGGATGGCGGGAGGCCGCGGGCGACTACGGTCCGCCGCAGGCCTTCCGGTCGGTCGCCGACATCACCGGGCCCGAGTCGCTCGCCAAGGTGCGGCAGCACAAGCAGGAGATCAAGGCGGCGGCGAAGGCGGCCAAGGCCGCGAAGAAGTAGGCCCGCGCGTCATTCTTCTGGCCCGTTCCGGCGTGCGCCGGGCTCGGTCGCGTTCCCAGCATGGAGCATGACCGAGCCACCGAGCGGATCCCCGCGGGGAGCGGAGTTCGACGACCGGCACGTGCACGCCACGCGTGACCCGCGCGCGCCGAGACCGCCGCACGAGGGTCCCGAACCGCCCTTCGAGGGCCCGCTGCACATGCTGTCCAAGGCGGCCTGGCAGGCAGTCCTCGTCACCGGCATCGCGTCCCTGATCCTGGGCGTCCTCGTCCTGATCTGGCCCGGCGCCTCGCTGGTCGCCGCCGGAGTCCTCTTCGGTCTCTACCTCCTCGTCAGCGGCGTCCTCCAGCTCGTCTCCGCCTTCGGCACGCACAAGACGACGGCGCTGCGCGTGCTGGCGTTCATCAGCGGCGCGCTGTGCATCCTGCTGGGGCTGTTCTGCTTCCGCGGCGCCATGCAGTCGATCCTGCTGCTCGCGCTGTGGATCGGGATCGGCTGGCTGTTCCGCGGGATCACCCAGACGCTGGCCGCCGCCTCCGACCCGGCGATGCCCGCGCGCGGCTGGCAGATCGTCCTCGGCATCGTCAGCGTCCTCGCCGGCGTCGTCCTGATCGTCTCGCCGTTCGAGTCGGTGGCCGTCCTGACGGTGGTCGGCGGGTGCTGGCTGGTCGTGGTGGGCGCGGTCGAGATCGCGACGGCGCTGCGCATCCGGGGCCGCGCCCGCCAGGTCCCGCGCGAGGTGTGACGCCCGTGCCCACGACCACCGGCGCACCGCCGTCCCTCCCCGGCATATCCCCCCACCGCCCGGTCCCGCGCCCCCGCCTCACCACCCGACGCCGCCTGACCGCGGCGTCGGCGCACCTGCCCGGTACGCCGCCGCGCTCGATCGCCGGCCCACCGCGCTCCACCGGTGGGACGCCTCCCGGCACGGGCAGGTCGCCGCGCGTCGGTGGCACCTTGCCTGCGACCACCGGAGCCTCGTCACGCCTCACCGGCAGGTCGCCGTGCCTGACCGCGACCTCGGGGCGAGGCGCCGCCTGGTCGGACTTCCCCAGTGCGGCCCCGGTGCGAGTGCCCGGTGCATCGCCCAGCCTCACCGGTGCCGCCGCCCGGCTCATCCCTACGCCGAGCGGGCGGATTCCACCCGCCATGCGATGGACGTCGTACAGCGGCCGGGGAGATGACCTGCTGTGAGCACGCCCCAGCAGTCCCGCCGCGCGGTGCGCCGACGCGCCTGGCCCCGGCTGCTCGTGCTGCTGCTCGTGCTGCTGCTGCCGGTGGCGCACGCGCAGGCGGCGGCGGGACCCGTCGCCGTCCTGGCGGGGGAGGCGGTCGAGGCCGACGTGCTCGACACGGCCCTGCGGCCGCCGGGGCGGGGCGGGCACCGGCCCGTGGTGGCGCAGCGGCCGATGCGGTCGGCCACCCCGCAGGAGAGGATCACACAGGCCCACCCGGCGCATGCGCCGACCGGGCCGCCGTACCCGCTGCGGACCCTGCGCTCGGTGGTCCTGCGCTGCTGACAGACCTGTGGTTCCCGCAGGTCAGTCGGTACGACGCAAGGAGTCACAGCCATGCCCTCGGATCCCTACGCCGTTCTGCGCGCACTCGTTCGCGCGGAGGCCATCCGCAACGAACCGAAGACGGAACTCAAGGACACCAAGCAGCCGCAGCAGCCGCCGAAGAAGCGGGACCGCTGAGCCGTGGGCGGAGGCGGGCCCTACCGCCTCCGCCGCGCCGTCCCGAAGATCGAGCGGGTGATCTCGCGCCCGATCTGGGTGCCGATCGAACGGGCCAGGGACTTGAACATGCCGCTGCCGACGACCTGCTCCACGACGGACTCCTCCCGCCGCGGCGCACCCTTCGCCGCCCGCGACTCCGGCTCGGCCTCCGGCGCGGGCCGCCGGGCCTTCACGGCCTCCAGCCTCTCGTACGCCGACTCCCGGTCCACCGCCTGTGCGTAACGGCCGAACAGCGGCGAGGACGTCACCGCCCCGTTCAGCGCGGCCGCGTCGATCGGGCCCATCAGTGACTCCGGCGCGCGCAGCCGGGTCGCGGCGACCGGCGTCGGGGCGCCCCTCTCGCTGAGGACCGTGACCACCGCCTCGCCGGTACCGAGGTCGGTGAGGAGCTCTTCGAGGTCGTAACCGGAGTCGGGGAACGTCCTGACCGTCGCCCTGAGGGCCTTCTGGTCGTCCGGGGTGAAGGCGCGCAGCGCGTGCTGGACGCGGTTGCCGAGCTGGGCGAGGACGTCACCGGGCACGTCCTTCGGGGTCTGGGTGACGAAGAAGACGCCGACCCCTTTCGAGCGAATGAGCCGCACGGTCTGCGTGATCGAGTCCAGGAACGCCTTCGACGCGCCGTTGAAGAGCAGATGCGCCTCGTCGAAGAAGAAGACCAGCTTGGGTCGCTCGACGTCGCCGACCTCGGGGAGGTCGTGGAAGAGGTCGGCGAGCAGCCACATCAGGAATGTCGAGAAGAGCTGCGGCTTGTCCTGCACGGCCGGCAGCTCCAGGACCGAGACCAGGCCCCGCCCGTCCTCCGCCGTGCGCAGCAGTTCCGCCGTGTCGAACTCCGGCTCCCCGAAGAAGGGGCCCATTCCCTGCGCCTCGAAGGCGGTCAGCGCGCGCAGGATCACCCCGGCGGTGGCCGTGGACAGACCCCCGATCGCCTTCAGCTCGGCCCTGCCCTCGTCGGAGGTGAGGAAGGCGACGACCGCGCGCAGGTCCTTGAGGTCGATCAGCTCCAGGCCCTTGGTGTCGGCGTAGTGGAAGATCAGCCCGAGGGACTGCTCCTGGGTCTGGTTGAGCTGGAGGACCTTGGCGAGCAGGACCGGGCCGAAGCTGGTGACGGTGGCGCGCAGCGGGACGCCCTGGCCGATGCCGCCGAGGGCGTAGAACTCGGCCGGGAAGCCGGTCGCCGTCCACTGCTGGTGCACCTCGGCGGCGCGGGAGCGGATCTTGTCGTTCGGCAGGCCCGGCGCCGAGACGCCCGACACGTCGCCCTTGACGTCGGCCAGGAAGACCGGGACGCCCTGCGCGGAGAGCTGCTCGGCGATCAGCTGCAGCGTCTTCGTCTTGCCGGTTCCGGTGGCGCCCGCGACCAGGCCGTGCCGGGTGAGCATCGGCAACGGGATGCGGACCTGGGCGTCGGGCAGGCACCGGCCGTCCCAGAGCAGGGCCCCCAGATCCAGCGCGGGCCCGCCGAACGCGTACCCGGCGGCGATCCGCAGGGCCTCCTGCGGGAGGGCGGGAGCGCCGCCGGGGGCCTCGGGGTGGGTGGCCGCGGGCACGGTCTCGCTGTCACTCATGTCAGACCTCTGTTCCGTTTCACCCGAATTGCGGCATCTTTTCCAGCGTTGCACTCCCTCTCCATGGCTGCGCCCGGAACGTCTTGACCGGTAGGCTTTCCGTGTGATCTTCAAGCGCATCGGAAACGGCCGGCCGTACCCCGACCATGGCCGGGACAGCACCCGGCAGTGGGCGGACGTCGCGCCGCGCCCGGTCCGCCTCGATCAGCTCGTGACGACCAAGCAGCAGCTCGACCTGGAGACCCTCCTCGCCGAGGACTCCACCTTCTACGGTGACCTCTTCGCGCACGTCGTGAAGTGGCAGGGCGACCTCTACCTGGAGGACGGCCTGCACCGCGCGGTGCGTGCCGCGCTCCAGCAGCGCCAGGTGCTTCACGCGCGCGTCCTGGAACTGGACTGACCGACCCCGCGCGGGCTCCCGCAGCGGCACCGGCCGGTCACGGCTTGGCCCTTTCGGGTTCTCCTGAGCGGCGTCCAATGATCATCTAGTAGGCAGAGCCGCCCGGGCGCACTACGCTGCGCTCATGAGCATGCTGACTCCCCCTGGCATGGGCGGCCAGTACCGGATCACGGGGGACAAGTACCCACGGATGCGTCCACCCCGTCGGCGCGGCAGGCTCGTACTCGTCGTCACCGGGTCCGTCGTCGTGATCGGCGTTTTGAGCTGGGGAACCCTCCAACTCGTCGACGTCTTCACGGGTGGCGGCGACAGCGCGTCGGCCGCCGGCACCAAGGCGGGCTGCGCCACCAAGGCGAGCCCCTCGCCCAGCGCGGCCGCGGCAGTGGCCCTGCCGAAGCCCGGCGCCGTCACCGTCAACGTGCTCAACGCCACGACCCGCAGCGGTCTCGCGAAGAAGACCGCCGACGAGCTGAAGAAACGTGGCTTCAGGATCGGCGAGGTGGGCAACGCGCCGAAGCAGTGGGACAAGAAGGTGAAGGGCACGGGGCTGCTGATCGGGCCCACCTCGGCGCTGAACACCGCGCTGCCGGTGCTCGCCACCCAGCTGCCCGGCGCCGAGCGCAGCGCGGACCGGGCCCGCAAGGGCGTGGCGGTGGACCTCATCATCGGCAACGGCTTCAAGGAACTGGCGAAGAAGCCGGCAGCCGACCGGGCGCTGGCCACCCTGACCGCGCCGCAGTCGGCGTCCACCGACACGAAGAAGAGCTGCTGAGCACAGCCACGCGGCCCACGGAACGAGCGCGCCGGCTGAACATGCCCGGAGTCCGGCTGCCGGGGCCCTCTGGCGCCGGCTGCGGTGCGTTCGTGGCAGCTGGGTGCGTCAGTTCGGGCGGGCCGGCCGTGGGTGCTCGGGTGCCGGCTATGTCAGCGTGCTCGGGTGCCGGCGGTGACCCGTCTGTTCGCGTGCGCCGTGTCCGCGTGCTCGGGGCCGGCCGGGTTCGTCTGCGCGGCGGTTGGGGCTGGGCGCTCGCCCGCCCGTGGCCGCAAGGCCGAGCGCCCGAGCGCGGGCTGCTGCCGCGTGCTCGGGCGCTCGGAAAGACCGTCCGTGCGTGCGTCTACTCGGCCGCGCCGTACATCCGGTCCCCCGCGTCGCCCAGCCCCGGGACGATGTAGCCGTGCTCGTTGAGGCGCTCGTCGACCGAGGCCGTCACGACAGTCACCGGCGTGCCGGCCAGCTCGCGCTCCATCAGCTCGACGCCCTCGGGCGCGGCCAGCAGGACCACGGCCGTCACGTCGTCGGCGCCGCGCTTGATCAGCTCCTGGATCGCCGCGACCAGCGTGCCGCCGGTGGCCAGCATCGGGTCCAGCACGTACACCTGGCGCCCGGAGAGGTCCTCGGGCATGCGCGTGGCGTACGTCGAGGCCTCCAGCGTCTCCTCGTTGCGGATCATGCCCAGGAAGCCCACCTCGGCGGTCGGCAGCAACCGGACCATGCCGTCCAGCATGCCGAGGCCGGCGCGCAGGATCGGCACGACCAGCGGGCGCGGGTGGGAGAGCTTGACGCCGGTGGTGGTGGCGACGGGGGTGGAGAGGTCGACCTGCTCGGTGCGCACGTCGCGCGTGGCCTCGTAGGCGAGCAGGGTGACCAGCTCGTCGGCCAGACGACGGAAGGTCGGGGAGTCGGTGCGGCGGTCGCGCAGCGTGGTGAGCTTGTGGGCGACCAGGGGGTGGTCGACGACGTGGAGACGCATGGGCACAACAGTAACCGCGCTTCGGCGCGGCCACTCCCTGGCGTCAAACCGCCCATCCGGGGGAAGGTGAGAGGGACGGATAGGGGTGGTGTGCCTATGCCTGACCTGCCAGAGCTGCCCGACCACGCGTCCCGGTCGGACGCGGAGGCGCAGGAGATCGACACGGCGCGCAGGCGCCGACGGGCGCAGTTCCTGCGGGAACTCGCCGAGGCCAGGGAACTGCGTGACCGCGTCCAGCCGCGCCGCGCCAAGGCGGCCCGCCTCCGCCGCGCGATGCGCATGCGAACGTTCCGCTGGTAGCCCGCACGCCCCGCACCAGGGTGGGAAGAACCGCGCCACGTGCGGTCGTTGACGGGGTGGGGGTACGTGGCGGCGGTCGAAAGCCACGTACGATCCGCTGGTGGCGGCGACGAGTGTGCGGATGAGTGGTTCGCGGACGTGCGATCAAAACAGCCGGACACAGCGGGCCGAAGACGTCCCCTGAACGCCTTGTTTCTGCCACGATTCCGAGTGGGTGGGGCTCGGAGCCCGAGCTCTCCCCGCCCGCAGCCTCCGCCGGGGGGACCCCCAACCGGCACGCCTAAGACCAGTGGGAGAGTCACGGTGTACTTCGCCGCACTGCTCGCGCGCACCGAAGACGGGTGGGAAGCGAGCGACACGGAGCTCGACGACGTGGAGACCTTGTCGGATCTGGCCGACCTGGCCCGGGAATCCACTCCCGACGACGACACGGTGCTCGTCCTGATCGAGCAGGAGGACGCCTGGTTCGGCGTCGTCCGCATCGATGGTGAGGACGACCCTCGTATCTACGTCTCGGACGCCGCCGCCGCTGCCCGCAGCAGCTACGGCGAGATCCTGCTCACCGACGAACTGCTCGGCCGGGATCCCGCCGACGACGGCAACGACCTGGACGCCCTCGACCTGGACGGCACCGAGGACGGTGAGCCCGACGAGGACGGCGAGGACGGCGAGGAGGACGGCGGCTCCGCCGACGCCGTGCCGCACGGCCCGGTCGGCGACGTCGGCATCCTCGACGACCTGGGTGTCACCGAGAAGGAGTTGCTGTCGCTGTCGGCGGACGCGGTCACCGAGATCGCCGACGCCCTCGGCGCCTCGGAGACGCTGGAGACCGTCCGCTGATCCCGTCGGCTCCCCGTACGGCCCCGGATCCTGTGCGTGACCCCTGGCGGGCCGCGATGCGGCTCGCCCTGGACGAGGCCGGGCAGGCGGTCCGGGGCGGTGACGTCCCCGTCGGCGCGGTCGTCCTCGCCGCCGACGGTACGACCGTGCTCGCCGCCGGACACAACGAACGCGAGGCCACCGGCGACCCGACCGCGCACGCGGAGGTCCTCGCGATCCGGCGGGCCGCGGCCGAGCTGGGCGAGTGGCGACTGACCGGCTGCACGCTGGTGGTCACCCTGGAGCCCTGCACGATGTGCGCGGGTGCCCTCGTCCAGTCCCGCGTGGACCGGGTCGTCTACGGCGCCCGCGACGACAAGGCCGGTGCCGCCGGCTCCCTCTGGGACGTCGTCCGCGACCGCCGCCTCAACCACCGCCCCGAGGTGATCGAGGGCGTGCTCGCCGAGGAGTGCGCCGGGCTGCTCACCGAGTTCTTCCGGGACCGCTGACGGCCACCGCGGGGCGACGGAAACGGATTTCGGAGCATGCCGCACCTTGCTGTAAGGTCTCCCTCGGTAGCGTGTCCGAGCGGCCGAAGGAGCTCGCCTCGAAAGCGAGTGTGGCGCAAGTCACCGAGGGTTCAAATCCCTCCGCTACCGCTCTTGGCCGAAGGGCCCGGTCCGATGGACCGGGCCCTTCGTGCTGCTTCCGGCGTCAGCCGACGCGGACGTTCTTCTCCACCGTGACCTGGTCGATGTCGGTCGTACGGACGGTGATCTTCATGGTCCAGACGCCGGGCAGCGGGAGCCGGAGCTTGTCCGTGCCCCAGTAGCCGCCCCGGTTCTCCAGCTCGGCGTCGATCGGGCCGACGTCCTGCGCGCGCAGGGTGAAGGTGAGGCGCACCTCGGGGACGGTGACGATGCCGCCGTCGGGGCCGAAGACGACGGCCTGCACCTGGTTCTTGCCCACCCGGCCCGGGGCGAGGTCGAGCTGCACCTTGCCGTGGCCGTTCGGGGTGCCGACGTCGAAGGGCACCATGCTGCTGGAGGCCGTGGGCCGGCCGGCGTCGGCGGCCTCCGTCCGTGCCGCGGCCGACTCCGTGGCGGCCCGGCCGGGCAGGGTGATGGTGAGCAACGTGGTGATCACCAGGACCAGCACGCCGGTCACGAACTCGGCGAGCACGGAGCGGCGCAGGGCCCGGCGGTGGTGGTCTTGCCCCGCGGTCGGGGCGGGGACCGGGTCCCGGTCCTGGCCGGTGGGGTGCTCGTCCCGCGCGGTGGCGCCGGCGGGCGCGGTGATGACGGCGGGCGCTGCCCCCGCGGAGTCGCCCACCGCCACGCCCGCCCGGCTCGCGGCCGGCTCGCTCGTGGCCGCGCCCGCGTCCCCGCCCGCCGCCAGGCCCACCGCCACGACCGCCTGACCCGCGGCAGCCGGACTCGGGGCCGACTTGCTCGCAGCCGCACCCGCGCCCCCGCCCACCGTCTCCAGCACCCGCGCCTCGGCCTCCGCCCGCGCCGGTTCCAGCTCCGCCCAGCGCCGTGCCCACCGGCGGGAGTAGCCCGCCGCCGCCAGCAGCAGGGCCACCGCGGCCACCTTGGCGAGCAGGACGCGGCCGTACGTCGTGCCCGTGAGGGCGTCCCAGGAGCCCAGGCCCCGCCAGGACTGGTAGACGCCGGTGGTGGTGAGGACGGCCACCGAGGTGAAGGCCAGCCCGGAGAAGCGGGTGACGGCGGCGGACGTGAGGTCGTGCGGGGCGCGGTAGAGGACGGTGAGCAGGGCCGTCAGACCGCCCAGCCAGACCGCCATGCCCAGCAGGTGCAGCACGGACGACGTCATGGCCACCGGCACCTGGATGCCGGCGGAGGCGTGTTCGGCGGCGGCCCAGGTGAGGGCCAGCGCGAGGCACAGCGCGATGCCGGGTGCGGGGTGGGCGGTACGGCGGGCCGAGTGGCGCACCAGGACGAAGGCCGCCGCCAGCAGCGCCAGCCGGGTCAGCAGCGCCAGGCCGGGCCGGGTGGTCAGGGTGGCGCTCAGGACGGCCGGGTCGAGGGCGTCCGCCAGGCCCGTGCCGCGTTCGTAGGGGCCGCGAAGGAGCAGCAGGGCGGCCGTGGAGATCACGAGGGTGAGCCAGGCGGTGGGGAGGAACCGGCGCAGGGCGGCGCTGGGGCCGCCGAGGACGGCGGACATGAACACGGCGACGCCGATGAGGAGCGCCAGGCCTCCGTACGCGGCGTAGCGGGCGATGTTGTAGAGCGAGGCGGTCGCCGGGTCCTCGTTCGGGCCGGTCACCGCGGCGGTCGTCGCCGACGGCTCACCGACCGAGAAGACGAACGCGCCCGAGACCGGGTGGCTGTCCGCCGAGACGACCCGCCAGGCCACGGTGTACGTGCCGTCCGCCAGGCCGGTCGGGAGGCCGACCCGGACGGTGTCGGCACGGTCGCCGGGGTGCGTGGCGTCGCCCGTGTCGACCGGGCGGTTCTCCGGGTCGATCACGCGGACCGAGTCGTCGAGGAGCCCGACGGACTCGGTGAAGGTCAGGGTGAGGTGGCGGGGGGCCGAGTCGAGGACGGATCCGTCGCCGGGGTCGGTGCGGCCGAGGGCGGCGTGCGCGGACGCGGGGGCCGCGCCGCCGAGGAGGAGCAGGGCCAGCACGGCGACCAGCAGGAGCGGCAGCCGAAGTCGCCGGAGGACCCCGGCCGGTGCGAAGGCCTCGCCGTCGCTGCCGTCGTCGCAGCCATGCCGTGCTCCGCCGTCGCGCATGCCCATCGCTTCTCCGTCGTCGGATCTGCTTCCGGGATACGTACGGACGCGGTGCCCGATGTGCTCATCCGGAGGACATACGGATACGGGCGCCGATGTGCTCAGCCGGGAGCCGTGAGGACACCGCGCTCACCTCTGGCCCGCGCAGTTCCGTCAAGCCGGACCTGCGCGGGGACCCCACCCCGACACGCCGCCCGTGCCCTCACCAGGTGGGCCGTGCCGAGATCCCGCCGTCCACCACCAGGTCGTGCCCCGTCACCCAGGACGCCAGCGGTGAGGCCAGGAACACGCACGCGTCCCCGATGTCCTCCGGCCGCCCCAGCCGGCCGAGCGGCACCGCGCGCTGCCAGCGCTCCACGCCCTCCGGCCAGGCCTGCGCCAGCCCTTCCCGGTCGATCAGCCCGGGGGAGACGGTGTTCACGCGGATGCCGTGGCTCCCGTACTCCAGCGCCGCCGAGCGGGCGTGCATCACGACCGCCGCCTTGGAGGCGCAGTAGTGCGCGTGTGCCGGTGCCGGTGCGCTCGCCTCGATGGAGGCGATGTGCGTCACCGAACCCCCTTCGCCGCGCTCCCGCATGACCTCGACGGCCGCCTGAGTGCACGCGAAAACACTGGTCAGGTTGGTGTCCACGACCCTCCGCCAGTCGGTGGCGGTCATCTCGGCGAGCTCCTGCACGGGTTGCACGGCGGCGTTGTTGACCAGTGCGGTCAGCCGTCCGGCACCCCATGCGGCGGCCTCGCGCACCACCCGCCGGCACTCGTCCTCGTCGGCGAGATCGGCCTGGAGCACGACGGCCCGGCCGCCCAGGCCCTCCACCAGCGCCGCCACCTCACGCGCCGGCTCCACCGACGTACGGCAGTGCACGGCGACCGCGGCGCCCTGCTCCGCGAACCGCAGGGCGATGCCCCGCCCGATGCCGCCGCCCGCGCCCGTGACGAGGGCGACCTGACCCTCCAGCAGCCTCATGGCCGGCACAGTTCCACGATCCGGTCGGCCGCGTCCGGGTGGCGGGCGGTCAGCTCGGCGGGGTCGCCGTGCTCATAGCCCTCGTGGGTGAAACCGGGCGCCATCGTGCAGCCGAAGAACGTCCAGGAGCCGCCCTCGGCGACCCGCCCGCCCATCCAGGTGCCGGCCTCCACGGTGAACTGCGGGTGCTGGCCGCCGAGCACGTCCGGTCCGAGGACGACAGTGCGGGAGGCGCCGTCGGGGGCGAGGAGCAGCAGCTCCAGCGGGTCGCCGAGGTAGAAGTGCCAGACCTCGTCGGCGGGCAGGCGGTGCAGGGCGGAGTAGTCGTCCCGCCGGAGCAGGGCGACGATGGCGGTGCCCTCCGGGCGCCCGTCGGGGCGGTCCGGTCCGGCCCAGGTCTGCCGGAACAGGCCGCCCTCGCGCGGGATCGGCTCCATGGCGTAGTGCGCGACAAGCTCTTCTGGAGTCACGCCGGGCAGGCTACCGGCCGGAGCAGGAACGCCAGTTGAGCGTGCTTCTCCGGCAGGTGCACGTCGGGCAGATTCACCTCCGGCAGTACGACCTTCGGACCGGCCACGAACCCCAGTCTCAGGAAGCGCTCGATCGCCTTCTCGTTGCGCACGTCCGGGTCGACCACGACGCGCCGGCGGCCCAGGACGAGCCACACGTACGAGGCCGCGGCACCGATCAGCGACGTCGTCCAGCCGAGGCGGGATCCCCCGGCTCCGGCGGGCGCGAGGAGCAGATGGACGCCGATGTCGCCGGGCCGGACGTCGTAGCACTCGCCGACCCGGTCCGCCTGCGGCTCGTAGGTCTGGAACAGGGCGACCGGTTCGCCGTCCTTCACCAGCAGGTACGCGTGATGGGTGTCGAGGGTGTCCAGGTGGGCGTAGATGCCGGCCACCTCGTCCTGGGTGAGCCCGTTCATGCCCCAGAAGACGGCGCGTTCCTGGCTCACCCAGCCGTGGACCACCTCGGCGTCGCCCTTCGCGTCGAGGGGCAGCACGCGTACGGTGCCGAAGCCGTCGACCACCTCTTCGTGGACGGCGGCGCGGTCGGCGTACGGGTCAGTCATCGTCGGTCTCCTTGGTGAGGCGGGCCCAGTCGGTGACGACCGGGACGAGGTCTCCCCCGGTCCACAGGGGGAGTTGGTCGCGGTGGTGCGCCGAGCCGGGCACGCCGGACGCGCCCAGCGGCACCACCCACAGGCTGTCCTCGCGCCGGGCCAGGTCCCACACGTAGCGGGCTGCCGGGCCGCGCGCGGCGAGGTCGGTGAGGCCGGGGACGGCGGAGGTGCACAGCACGCAGTCGTGGTCGCCGGACAGGGCCGGTTCGGCGTACGTGTCGGTGGAGTAGGGCGTGCCGGGCAACGCCCGCCACGGGGCGAGGCGGTGGGTGTCGCCCCAGGTGCGGCCGGCCGGTGCGGCCGCGGCCCGCGCCGCCACCTCCTCCAGGGCCGCCCGGACGATCGCCGGGCGGTCGATGCCGTAGAGCTCCTGGGCCGTCAGCAGGTTCTCCAGGGCGAACGCGGTCCGTGCGGTGAGCCCCAGCCAAGGGAGGAGGACCTCCGGGTAGGCCGGCGGCTCGGTCAGCGGGGCGAATGCCGGGTGGGCGGCCAGGCGGCGGACGACGGCGCTGCGGACGGCCGCGTAGGCGGCGGCCGGTTCGCTCGTGGCGTCCATGCGGCGGTCCCAGCGCAGCAGCCGCTCGCGCAGGGCGGCGGCCTCGGGGGCGAGGCCGTCGAGGGCGGCGAGGAGAGAGAGGAGGGGCGCGGCGGAGGCGAGGTGGGTGTCCATGTGGATGGTGGGCATGTCGGCCGCCGACCACTTCCCCTTCTCGTTCAGCAGCGCGGCGATCCGGTCGGCGCGGTGCGGCGGGGCGAACTCGACGCCGAGCGGGGCGGACGGGCCGCGCTGGTTGGCCATCACCGCGATGCCGTCGGTCAGACCGGCGCGGGGCGTACCGTGCCAGCCGCGCCACTCGTGGCCGGGCTCCCAGGCGGGCACGGTCCGGACCCTGTTGGCCTCGGACCGCACCGGCACCCGGCCCGCGACCCGGTGCAGGGTGCCGCCCTCGGTGTCTGCGGCCTGCACGACGTTGACCGGCTCCACCCAGGTGTCGAAGGCGCGGTCGACGTCGGCGACCGTGCGGGCCCGCAGCAGCGGGAGCAGGGTGGCGAAGCCGGCGTCGGCGAGGACGCGGGGCGGGTGGCGGAGACTGAGGGCGAGCGGGGGCTCGGGGTCGTCCGGGAGGAGCGCGCCGTCGTCCAGGCCCTCGGGCCCGCCGGCGATCACCGGTCCCCGTTCGGTCTCGATGACCTCGACCGGCACCGGCTCCGCACCGCGCACCTCGACGAACTCGGTCTTCCGGTAGGCGCGTTCCCATCGCCCGTCCGGGCCGAGGGCCTCCACGC
The DNA here is from genome assembly GCF_040686175.1 of Streptomyces sp. NPDC086077. Classification (NCBI taxonomy): domain Bacteria; kingdom Bacillati; phylum Actinomycetota; class Actinomycetes; order Kitasatosporales; family Streptomycetaceae; genus Streptomyces; species Streptomyces sp. NPDC086077. The sequence continues at coordinate 34,093 of NZ_JBFBJT010000043.1, forward strand.
CGGCGCCCGTCCGGCGCAGCCGCTCCCGGTAGAGGTCCTGGTAGTCGGCCATGGCGTTGGTGATGGCCCAGGCGACCGTTCCGGTGTGGCCGAAGTGGGCCGTGCCGGGGATGCCGGGCACGGCGAGGCCGACGACGTCGAACTCGGGGCAGCTCAGCCGTATCTGCTGGTAGACGCCCGGCTCCTCGATGAAGCGGTGCGGATCTCCGGCGATCACAGCATGCCCGGTGACGGTCCGCTCCCCGGCGGCCAGCCAGCCGTTGCTGCCGCAGGTGCCGGGGCCGTCCGTGGCGAACAGCGCCACCGCCTCCGGTCCCAGATGCCGGATCACCTCCTCTCGCCAGAGCTTCGCCGGGAAGCCCGCGAAGAGGATGTGCGTGGCGATCCAGACGGCGAGCGGGGTCCACGGCTCCCAGCGGCCGGGGGCGAGGCCCGCGTCGGCGAACTCGGGAGTACGGCTCGCGCCCTGCGCGAGGCCCTCGTTGACGCCGTCGACGTAGGCACGGACCCAGTCGGCCGTGTCGGGGTCCAGGGCGTTGAAGGAACGTTCCGCCGTGTCCGCCAGGCGGGCCCGTCTCGCGAGCACGTCCCAGGGCACGGCGGCCGTACCGAGGAAGGAGGCGGAGGTGCCCTGGGCGCGGTGGCGTTCGACCTCGAGCTGCCAGGCGCGGTCGTGGGCCGTGACCCGGCCCTGGGCGCGGGCGAGTTCGCGGGCGTCGGTGGCGCGCAGGTGGGGGATGCCCCAGGCGTCGCGGTAGATCTCGATGGTCACCTGGACATCACCCTGTCATTCCTTCAGCTCTTTAGGTTAGGCTTCCCTAAGTAAGTCGTGGCGGAATGGTACGCGAAATGTGAAGGAGTGCCATGGGGCAGGGGCACGGTTGGCAGGGCGCGGTCCTGAAGCTGATGGGCGCGAAGGACTTCGTCCTCACCGTCACCGGCGCCGAGGACGTCACGCCGGAGTACCGGCGGGTGCACTTCACCGACGGAGGCCTGCTCACGGCCAACGGCGTTCACCCCACGATGTGGGTCCGGCTGTGGTTCGACAACGCGGGCAAGTCGCACCAGCGGGCGTACACGCTGGTCGACGCGGACCCCGAGACGAACACCTTCAGCCTCGAGTTCGCACTCCACGAGGGGTGCGCCAGTGACTGGGCGCGGGCGGCGAAGGAAGGCGACAGCATCGAGGCGACGGTCCAGGGCACGGGCTTCCAGCACCCCCGGCCCGAGCCCTCGCACGTCTTCGCGATGGGCGACCCCGCCTCGCTTCCCGCGCTCAACTCCCTCCTCGACGCCCTCGGTTCGGCACCGGCGACGATCTGGTTCGAGGGTGAGCTGGACGGCCTGCCGTGCCGCGCGGACACCGACCGGCACGAGATACGCCAGCTGCCCCGCCCGGGCCTGGTCGACGACGTGCGGGCCACGCTTCCGGCGCTCCTGGCGGCCACCGCGAACCCGTACGTCTGGATCGCCTGCGACACCGCGACGACCCGCACCCTGGCGTCGTACGTCCGCAAGGACCTGTCGGTCCCGAAGGAGCGGATGCACGCGCTGGGGTACTGGCGGGCGACCTGACACCACCCACGTGACCGCACGACCCGGGGCCGGCCTCCAGCCGGCCCCGGGTCTTCTGCGCTTCCGGGCAGCCCTTCCTCGGGCCGGCCGCCTTTCACTGCCAGGGCCGTCGAGCGGCCGGTCGTGTTGGTTTCTGTGAAAACCCCTGGCAGGCGGGGCTGTTGAGCCTCGACGTCACGGTCACGTTTCCACAAACTACGACGTCATCTCTTGACGTATGCCCGGACATGCGGCTGTTATTGCGCCACCCTCGTGTTCGGTCAGGTTGGTTTCTGATTGGTTTCGACCAATTTTCGGACCGGACCCCTGTCCCCAGGAGCCGTCATGCGCAGAACCCCTTCCGGTCTCACCCTCCCCGGCCCGAGCCGCCGCACCCTTCTGCGCGGCGTGGGCGGAGCGGCCGCTCTCGGCGCCGGCATACCCCTGTTGAGCGCCTGCGGCGGCAGCGGCGCGGCCGCCGACCCGAAGACGGTCACGCTGGGTTCGAAGGCCTCCGACCCGGTGCCGAAGAAGGCGTACGCGGACGTCTACGCGGCCTTCCGGAAGCAGTCCGGGCTCACCGTCGACGTGAACACCAAGGACTCCAACACCTTCCAGGAGCAGATCAACTCCTATCTCCAGGGCACGCCGGACGACGTGTTCACCTGGTTCGCCGGCTACCGGATGCAGTTCTTCGCGGCCAAGGGCCTCGCCACCCCGATCGACGACGTGTGGCAGAAGATCGGCGGCAACTTCCCCGACGCGATGAAGGCGCTCAGCAAGGGCGAGGACGGCAAGTACTACCTCGTGCCGCTCTACACGTACCCCTGGGCGATCTTCTACCGGAAGAGCGTCTTCGCGGAGAAGGGCTACGAAGTCCCCACCACCTGGGACGACTTCATCGCGCTGTGCAAGCGGATGCAGAAGGACGGCCTCGTCCCGATCGCCTTCGGGGACAAGGACGCCTGGCCCGCCCTCGGCACCTTCGACCAGATCAACTTCCGCAAGAACGGCTACGACTTCCACGTCGACCTGATGGCGGGCAAGGCCTCCTGGACCGACGCCAAGGTCCGCGCCGCCTTCGACCTCTGGGCCGAGATCCTCCCCTACCACCAGGAAGGCGCCATCGGGCGCACCTGGCAGGACGCCGCCCAGACGCTGGTGTCGAAGAAGGCCGGCATGTACCTCCTGGGCACCTTCGTCGCCCAGCAGTTCACGAACGAGGCCGACCTCGCGGACCTCGACTTCTTCGCCTTCCCGGAGATCGACCCGGCCTACGGCCAGGAGACCGTCGAGGCGCCGACCGACGGCTTCATGATGAGCAGGAGCCCGAAGAACAAGGCGGGTTCCGCCGAGCTCATGGAGTACCTGGGCAGCCCGGCCGCCGAGGAGATCTACCTCAAGTCGGACCCGAGCGTGGTCGCCGCCTCGACGAAGGCCGACACCTCCTCGTACACCCCGCTCCAGAAGAAGGCGTACGAGATGATCGGCGCCGCGAAGAACCTGACGCAGTTCATGGACCGCGACAGCCGACCGGACTTCACCTCCACGGTGATGCAGCCCGCGCTGCAGAAGTTCATCCGCGACCCCAAGGGCGTCGACGGCCTGCTCTCGTCCATCGAGCGCCAGAAGAAGACGATCTTCGCGTCCTCATGACCACGGAACTCACCAAGGAGAACCCGGAGGCTGCCGCCGCGCCGCCTCCGGGCGCCGCCCCGGTCGAGCGGCGGAAGGTGCCCACCGGCCACCGCCGCCTGCTCACCCGCCGCGACCGGCTCACGCTGGGCCTGATGGCGACCCTGCCGACGGTCCTGCACATCGCCCTGGTGTGGATGACCGCGCTCGCCTCGATCGCGCTCGCCTTCACCACCTGGGACGGCATCGGCTTCGACTCGATCCACTGGGTCGGGCTGCAGAACTTCAAGGAACTGTTCGAGCAGAACCCGCAGTTCTGGCCGGCCGTCCAGCACAACGTCGTCTGGTTCGTGGTGCTGATCGTGATCCCGACGCCGCTCGGCCTGTTCCTGGCCGTGCAGCTGGACAAGCGGATCCGGTTCAGCCGCGTCTACCAGACGGCGTTCTTCCTGCCGGTCGTGCTGTCCATGGCCGTCATCGGCTTCGTCTGGCAGCTCGTCTACAACCCCGACACCGGACTGATCAACAGCGTCATCGGGGCCAACGAGCCCGGCAAGTACATCGACTGGATCGGCGACCCGGACCTCAACCTCTGGGCGGTCCTGGTCGCCGCGTCCTGGCGGCACACCGGCTACATGATGATCCTCTACCTGGCCGGCCTGAAGGGCGTGGACCCGACGCTGCGCGAGGCCTCCGCGATCGACGGTGCGGGCGAGTGGCAGACGTTCCGGAACGTCGTCTTCCCGGCGCTGCGCCCGACCAACACGATCGTCCTCGTCGTCACCATCATCGAGGCACTGCGCGCCTTCGACCTCGTGTACGTCTTCAACGGCGGCGCCGAGGGGACCGAGCTGCTGTCCATCCTGGTGACCAGCAACATCATCGGTGAGTCGAGCCGTATCGGATACGGATCGGCGATCGCGGTCGTCCTGCTGCTGATCTCGCTCGTCGTGATCATCCCGTACCTGGTCAGCACCTTCCGGAAGGAGCGGCGGGCATGAGCGCCACGGCAGTCGTCCCGAAGAACCGCGCCCCGATACGCCCCGGCCGCGTCCTGCTGCACCTCGTCCTCGGCACCATGGCGCTGGCCTGGCTGGCGCCGCTGCTCTGGGCGGTCTACGCCGCCCTGCGCCCGTACGCCGAGACGAGCGAGAAGGGATACGTGTCTCTCCCGGACACGCTGAGCCTCGACAACTTCACGAACGCGTTCACGCAGTCGGACATGACGCACTACTTCGTGAACACGCTGGTGATCGCCGTCCCGGCCGTGCTGGTGACCCTGTTCCTGTCGTCGATGGTGGCCTTCTACGTCAGCCGCTTCGACTTCCGGGTCAACCTCGCCCTGCTGCTGGTCTTCACGGCCGGCAACCTGCTGCCCCAGCAGGTGATCATCACCCCGCTGTACCGCCTCTACCTCCTGGTGGACCTGCCCGGCGTCACCATGAGCGGCAAGCTGTACGACTCCGCCCTCGGCCTGGTCCTCATCCACGTGGCGTTCCAGTCCGGCTTCTGCGCGTTCGTGCTGAGCAACTACATGCGCTCGCTCCCGCACGAACTGACCGAGGCCGCGCTGGTCGACGGCGCGTCGGTGTGGCGCCTGTACTGGCAGATCACCCTGCCGCTGTGCCGCCCGGCGATGGCGGCCCTCGCGACCCTGCTGTCCATCTGGATCTACAACGACTTCTTCTGGGCCCTGGTCCTGATCTCCACCGGCGAGAACATGCCGATCACCTCGGCGCTGAACAACCTCTCCGGCCAGTTCTTCACCGACCCCAACCTGGTCGCCGCAGGCGCCCTGCTCACCGCCATCCCGACGCTGATCGTCTACTTCCTGCTCCAGCGGCAGTTCGTCAGCGGCCTCACGCTCGGCGCCAACAAGGGCTGACGTCCGCCTTTTCGAGAGAGAACCACCGTGTCCCACTCCTTCACGTCGCTGGCCTCCGTGCCCGTGGACGTCTCCCGAGCCCGCGTCCACGAGGAGGGCTGGCAGTCCTGGAGCCCCAGCGGCGCCTATCCCCTCACCGGCCGGCCGTACCGCCCGACCGACGCCAACTGGGCGACCGTCTGCTACCGGCCCGGCGTCACCGCCCCCGCGGGGACCTTCCAGGGCGAGGGCCTGCTCGCCCTCGACCCGGGCGACGGCGCACCGGTCCGCCTGTGGGCGGCGACCGACCCGGCCCGCGAGGTCCCCTCGATCCGGCTGACGGTGACGGACGGCACGGCGGAGGTGAGCGCGGACGGCCGGGTGAAGGAGTGGACCGGCACGCACATCCAGTCGGTGCTGGCGGACTGGGCCGCGGCCCTCGGCCTCGCCGTCCCGCGCCCCGCTCCCACCGTGTGGTGCTCCTGGTACGAGTACTTCACCGCCGTCACCGAGGACGACATCCACGAGAACCTCCGCGCGATGGACACCCTCGACCTGCCCGTCGACGTCGTGCAGATCGACGACGGCTACCAGAGCGCACTCGGCGACTGGCTCACCCTCTCGGGCCGCTTCCGCTCCCGCGAGGGCATGGCGGCCGCGATCCGCGCCAAGGGCCGCCGCGCGGGCATCTGGACGGCCCCGTTCCTGGTGGACCCGGCGAGCGCCCTGGCCGCCGAGCACCCGGACTGGCTCGTACGGTCCGAGGACGGCGTCCCCTTGCACGCCGGCCGCAACTGGGGCCACGACCTGCACGTCCTGGACAGCACGCACCCAGAGGCGGCGGGGTACCTGACGGAGGTCTTCCGCACCCTGAGCGCCGAGGGCTACGACTACTTCAAGGCCGACTTCCTCTACGCGGGCGCGCTGGACGGTGTGCGGCACGCGGACGTGGACGCGCTGACGGCCTACCGCTCCGGCGTCGAGCTGATCCGCGAGGCGATCGGCGCGGACGCCTATCTGCTGGGCTGCGGCGCGCCGATGCTCCCGTCGATCGGCCTGTTCGACGCGATGCGGGTCAGCCCCGACACGGGTCCCCACCGCCGTCCCGAGGCCGGCGACTACAGCCAGCCCGGGCAGGATCCCGCCGAGTTCACCGGCGCCGGACGGCAGTGGCAGCACCGCCGCCTGTGGATCAACGACCCCGACTGCCTGATGGCCCGACCGGCCGTCGAGACCCGCGAGCGCTGGGCGGCCCACGTGGAGGCGACCGACGGCCTGATGGCCTCCAGCGACCGCCTGCTGTCACTGGACGAGTGGGGTGTGACGACGACGCGCCGCCTGCTCGCGGGCGCGGGCCGATGACACGGGAGTGACGGCACTGGCCCGCAGCCGCCACCGCCGTTCGGACGGGCGGGAGGGGAGACCAGCGTGCCGTGGTGCCCTCCCGCGCCGGCAACGGTTCAGATGTGAGGGGCGTGCGTGCCGGCCTGCCACGCGTGCCCCCGCATCGAGCGCGGGCCACGACGGAGCTGAGTCATGCCCGAACTGCCGGACGTCGAGGCCTTCCGGAAAGTGTTCGAGTCCTGCGCGTCGGGCAGGGTCGTGCGGCGCGTCGAGGTCCGGGACACGGGCGTCCTGCACGGCATGAGCGCGCGGCGGCTGCGCGAGGCGCTGGAGGGACGGCGGTTCGGCAAGCCCGAACGCCACGGCAAGTGGCTGCTCGCCCGCACCGGCGGCGGCCACACCCTCATGCTGCACTTCGGGATGACCGGCAGTCTGGTCTGCGAGCGTCCCGACGACGCCGCCGAACCCCACGACCGCGTCCTGTTCACCGTGAGCCGGGACCGTCAGCTCCGCTTCCGCGACCAGCGCAAGCTCCAGGGCCTCTGGCTCGCCGACGACGCCGGGGTCGCCCGGCTGCTCGACGGGCAGGGCCCCGACGCGATGGCGGTGGGCCGCGAGGAGTTCGGGGCCGCGCTCGCCGCCCGCCGCGGTGCCCTCAAGACCGCGCTCACCGACCAGTCCGTCGTGGCCGGGCTCGGCAATCTGCTCGCCGACGAGATCCTGTGGCGCGCGGGGCTGCGACCGGCCGCCCGGGCGTGCGACCTCACCGAGGCCGACCGGCGGCGCCTGTACACCCGGATGCGTGCCACCCTGCGTTCGGCGATCGGCGCGGGCCGCGTCCCGCCACGCGACTCCTGGCTCACCGGCCACCGCGACGACCCCGACCCGCACTGCCCCCGCTGCGGCACCCCCCTGCGCCGCTCCCGACTGGCGGGCCGGACCACCGTGTGGTGCCCGCGGTGCCAGCCGGGAGATTCGTGACGGGCGGCCCGGTGTGTGGCTCGCCGGGTGCGCGGTGGCAGCGCGCGTCCGGGCTCGCGGCGCTGCCGCTCGGGCCGGTGTGAGCGGCCGGAAGCCGCGACACCCAGCCTGCGCGTACTTCTCGTCCAGGTCGCCGGAGGGCGCACCCGCGACACCGATGCCCGTGACGGAAGCGCCCCCGACGGCGACCGGGGCGCCGCCCGCGAGGAACAGTGTGCCGGGATGTCCTTCAGGTGCGACGCCTGCTGAAGGTGCTTGGCCGGCTCGGAGGGGGGGCGCGTTCCATGAGACGGCGGTTGAACGCCTTGCGCACGGCGATGCGGGCCCGCCCGCGTCAGATGGGCGGCAGCCTCACGATCCACTGCGACGACCACGCGGCGCTATGAGCGGGCCGGCGCGTCCTGCTCGCGAGCGCCGGACCTCCGGCTCGGCCCGGGGATGACGGGAGCAGCCATCGAGGCCGGTGCCACCGGCTGCCTCCTCAAGACGGAACGCCCCGAGGAACTGTTCGCCGCCCTCCGCACCGCCGCCGACTGCCGCACCACCCCGCCATCTCTCCCAGGGCCGGGGAGCGGTGGCCGTGGCCAAGGAGTGGCGTCTTGTGCCGTGAGAAGGGGGCCGAGGCGCGGACCGACGACGACATGGCGACCTGGCGGAGGACCCGGCCGCCTCGATCTGCCGACCGGTTCCTAAGCGGTGCCGGAGACGGCCCACGGCCGGCTGCCGAGGTCACCGTCACCTTCGAGCAGGAAGTTCTCGTCGTCCCCGAAGTCCGGGGCCTGGAAGGGGTTCGTCGTCGGAGGCGGCGATGCCGCGGCTCCGCCGCGGGGTTGCCCTTCCACGGCGGAGAACAGCGAAGTCGAATCGATGAGAGGTCTCTCCTTCGTTACGGGTCCCGGACGGGCCCCGGTGTGCCGTGACCGGGCACAGCGGTCCTACAGCTTGGTCATCTTGCTGTACGGGCTCAGGATGCGCATCTGCGCCGAGCCGAAATCGACGAGTGCCGCGATTCCGTCCTCGATGCCGATCACGCGGCCGAGGCCGTACATGTCGTGTGTGACCTGGTCGCCCACGGCGAAGTGCTCAGGAGTGCGAGTGACCGGGGCCTTGAAGGGGCTGGTAGGCAAATGACGCTTCGGTGCATCGGGCTTTGTCATTGCCCCCAGTATGCGCCTACGCGCGTCCCCCTGGGGAACGCCGGAGGGCCGGACCTTCGCGGTCCGGCCCTCTGGGCTGGCGGAGGATACGAGATTCGAACTCGTGAGGGGTTGCCCCCAACACGCTTTCCAAGCGTGCGCCCTAGGCCTCTAGGCGAATCCTCCGCCGGAAACATTACATGACCGAGAGGAGTGCTCGCGAACTCGTTCCCGCACCTCAGCATCGGGTAGGCTGTGCGAAGCCCCTCACGCGGCGCTATCTGACTGAACTCCCCCAGGGCCGGAAGGCAGCAAGGGTAGGTTGGCTCTGGCGGGTGCGTGGGGGGCGTTCGCGTGTCCGGGGCCGGCGGGATGCCGGAGATCCCCAGGATCGCCGGGCGGATCCCGTTGTCGGTGGGCGCCTATAACCTCGTATGCGTGTCGTCTCTCGCGCTGTACCGCCGCTATCGCCCGGAGTCGTTCGCCGAGGTCATCGGGCAGGAGCATGTAACCGACCCGCTGCAGCAGGCGCTGCGCAACAACCGGGTCAATCACGCGTACCTGTTCAGCGGTCCGCGGGGATGCGGCAAGACGACCAGCGCCCGGATCCTGGCCCGCTGCCTGAACTGCGAGCAGGGCCCGACGCCCACCCCCTGCGGGGAGTGCCAGTCGTGCCAGGACCTCGCGCGCAACGGCCCCGGTTCGATCGACGTCATCGAGATCGACGCCGCTTCGCACGGTGGTGTGGACGACGCCCGTGAGCTGCGGGAGAAGGCCTTCTTCGGGCCCGCGAGCAGCCGGTACAAGATCTACATCATCGACGAGGCCCACATGGTCACGTCGGCCGGTTTCAACGCGCTCCTCAAGGTCGTCGAGGAGCCCCCGGAGCATCTGAAGTTCATCTTCGCCACCACCGAGCCCGAGAAGGTCATCGGGACGATCCGCTCGCGCACGCATCACTACCCGTTCCGGCTGGTGCCGCCCGGGACTCTGCGGGACTACCTCGGCGAGGTGTGCCAGAAGGAGGACATCCCGGTCGCGGACGGTGTCCTGCCGCTCGTCGTGCGGGCCGGCGCCGGATCCGTGCGTGACTCCATGTCCGTCATGGACCAACTGCTCGCGGGTGCGGGGGCGGACGGTGTGACGTACGCCATGGCCACGTCCCTGCTCGGCTACACGGACGGGTCGCTGCTCGATTCCGTCGTGGAGGCGTTCGCCACAGGGGACGGCGCCGCGGCCTTCGAGGTCGTGGACCGCGTGATCGAGGGTGGCAACGACCCGAGGCGCTTCGTCGCGGACCTGCTGGAGCGACTGCGGGACCTCGTGATCATCGCGGCGGTTCCGGACGCCTTGGAGAAGGGGCTCATCGACGCCCCCGCCGACGTGCTGGAGCGGATGCAGGCCCAGGCCGGCACCTTCGGCCCCGCCGAACTCAGCCGCGCCGCCGACCTCGTCAACGAGGGCCTCACCGAGATGCGCGGCGCCACCTCCCCGCGCCTCCAGCTGGAGCTGATCTGCGCGCGCGTGCTGCTGCCCGCCGCCTACGGCGACGAACGGTCCACGATGGCCCGCCTCGACCGCCTGGAGCGGGGCGTGAACTTCTCCGCGGGAGCCGCGGCGCCCGCCATGGGGTACGTTCCCGGCCCCGACGCCCACGGGGCGGCCCCCGCGAGCACGGCCGCGGCCGTACCGCCGGGCGGCGGCGTCGCGGCGGCCCGGGCAGCGGTGCGCACCCCGGCCCCGGAAGCGGCGGGTGGTCCCGTACCTGGGGGGCAGGCCGGGCCCGGCGACCAGCGGGGCGACGTACGGCCCGCCGCGACCCCCGGTCCGGGCGGGTCCGCCCAGCAGCCGCCCGCGGTTCCCGCGCCGACGGAAGCGCCGGGACAGGCCCCCGCTCCGGCCGCTGCCGCCCCCGGCGCCTGGCCCACCGCGGCCCCGGCCGGTTCCGGGCCCGCCGGCCGGCGACCCGGCGGCTGGCCCACCGCCGCACCCCCTGGTGGCGGTGACCGCCCCTCGACGGCACCCGCCCCTGCCGCACAGGCGCCGGCGCCCACACCCACGCCCGCCTCGGCCCCGCCGGCCTCGCCGCCCCCGAGCGGCGGCCGCGACCCCCGCACGCTCTGGCCGAACATTCTCGAAGCGGTGAAGAACCGCCGCCGCTTCACCTGGATCCTGCTCAGCCAGAACGCCCAGATCGTCGGCTTCGACGGCACCACCCTCCAACTGGGCTTCGTCAACGTCGGCGCCCGTGACAACTTCACGAGCAGCGGCAGCGAGGACGTGCTGCGGCAGGCGCTGGCGGAGCAGTTCAACGTCCACTGGAAGATCGAGGCCCTCGTCGACCCCTCGGGCGGTGGCGCGCCGCCGCCGTCGCCGGGCAGCGGCGGCGGGGGCGGTTACGGCGGCGGGGCGGCCGGTGACTTCGGCGGCGGCGGAGCCGCGAGCCACGGCGGTGGCGGCGCCGCGAGCGGCGGTTACGGCGGTGCCACGCCGGGAGGCACCGGCGGCGGCACCACGACCGCCCAGCGCCCGGCGTCCACGCGGCCCGCCTCGGCCGCCCCCGCCTCGTCCGCCCCGGCGCCCACCCACACCCCCGCGCGGCACTCCGCGCCGGAGCCGCCGCCCATCTCGATCGAGGACGACATCCCCGAGGACGACGACCCCGACCTCGACGAGTCGGCCCTCTCCGGCCAGGAGCTGATCGTGCGGGAGCTGGGGGCGACGGTGATGGACGAGTTCTCGAACGACTGAGGCACGTGTCGGTTCCGCCACCCGTGTCGCGCGCCTTCCGGCGGGGTCCCTCGCGCCGAGGCCGCCTTTCGGAGAAACCCACAACTGCTCACCCCGACCTCCTTCGGCATCCCCCACAAACCCGCCCGACCCGCTCCGGTTAGGCTGACCCCGTGAAGGTCCTCGTCATCGGTACCGGCGCCCGCGAACACGCCCTGTGCCGCTCCCTGTCCCTCGACCCCGCCGTCACCGCGCTGCACTGCGCCCCCGGCAACGCCGGCATCGCCGAGGTGGCCGAGCTGCACCCCGTCGACGCCCTGGACGGCGCGGCCGTGTCCGCCCTTGCCGTGCGGCTCGGCGCCGACCTCGTGGTCGTGGGCCCGGAGGCCCCGCTGGTCGCGGGGGTCGCGGACGCCGTGCGTGAGGCGGGCATCGCCGTGTTCGGCCCCTCCCGGGAGGCCGCGCGCCTGGAGGGCTCCAAGGCCTTCGCCAAGGACGTCATGGCCGAGGCCGGCGTCCCGACCGCCCGCTCGTACGTCTGCACGACGGAGGCGGAGGTCGACACGGCACTCGACGCCTTCGGCCCGCCCTACGTCGTCAAGGACGACGGTCTCGCCGCCGGCAAGGGCGTCGTCGTCACCGCCGACCTCGACGCCGCGAAGGCGCACGCCGTGGCCTGCGACCGCGTCGTCATCGAGGAGTACCTGGACGGCCCCGAGGTCTCCCTCTTCGCCGTGACCGACGGCGAGACGGTCCTCCCGCTCCAGCCGGCCCAGGACTTCAAGCGCGCGCTCGACGACGACGAGGGCCCGAACACCGGCGGCATGGGCGCGTACTCCCCGCTGCCCTGGGCCGACCCGAAGCTCGTGGACGACGTCCTGGAGAGCGTCCTCCAGCCGACCGTCGACGAGATGCGCCGCCGCGGCACCCCCTTCTCCGGCCTTCTCTACGCCGGACTGGCGATCACCGGCCGGGGTGTGCGGGTCATCGAGTTCAACGCCCGGTTCGGCGACCCGGAGACCCAGGTGGTCCTGGCCCGCCTGAAGACCCCCCTGGCCGGCATCCTGATGGCCGCCGCCACCGGCAACCTCGCGAGCCTCGAACCGCTGCGCTGGAGCGACGACGCGGCCGTCACCGTGGTCATCGCCTCGCACAACTACCCGGGCACCCCCCGGACGGGCGACCCGATCACCGGCCTGGACGTGGTGGCCGAGCAGGACGCCCCGCACGCGTTCGTCCTGCACGCGGGCACCAAGCGGGACGGCGACGCCGTCGTCAGCGCGGGCGGCCGGGTCCTGTCCGTCACCGCGACGGGCGGCGATCTGGCCGAGGCCCGCGAACGGGCGTACCGCGCCGTCACCCGCGTCCACCTGGACGGCTCCCAGCACCGGACGGACATCGCGGCGAAGGCGGCGGCGGGCGCCTAGCCCGGACCCCGTCCCGATCCCGAGATCAGCCGTCTGACCAGGCACTCCGCAGGCCCCGGATCCTTTTTGGATCCGGGGCCTGATCCTTGCCCTGCGTCATCCACCTTTCCCCAAAGCCATTCCATCGAGTGACCGATGTCCTATCCGGCTGACGGGGGCCGGGGCCCCAACTAGGGTGCGGCGCAAGCGTTCCGGCACTTGGCCCACCGGCATTGCGATGTCAGTGGTGGGTGCCACAGTGGGGGAGTGAGCAACGCCAGGACAGCCAGCAATGCCAGGACGGGAGGGGGTGAGGTCCGGACGTGACCGGCATCGGTGTGGAGACAGGAACACAGAGCGCGCGCCACCGTGCGCTGGCCGTGCTGCGGGTCCGCAGCCGGGCACTGGCCGTCGCGGTGCTGCCCGCGGCTCTGGCCGTGGTCCTGCTGGCGGGCGGTTCCACCGGCCATCTCGTCGGCGCGGGGTGGGACGGCGCCCGCTGGGCGGTGAGCGCGGTCGCGCTCCTCGTGCTGCTCTCCGCCGGCGGCTTCGCGCTGCTCCTCGCCCGCGCCCGTCCCGCCATGAGCCCGACGGTCCCGATCGCCGAGCGGGCCGCCCCCGATCTCTACCGGCTGGTGCGCGACCTCGCCGACCGCCTCGACGTCCCCGTGCCCTCCGCCATAGCGCTGACCCCGGACTGCGACAGCTGGCTGGAGGACCGCACTCATCCGGCCCACGGCCCACCGGCCGCGCCGGACGGCCGCGACGAGATGGCGGGCCCCGTGCGTCGGAACGGCCATCGCCGTACGGCGGCCAGTCCCGTCCTCGTCATCGGCTCCCCCTTCCTGTGGTGGATGCGCGTCGGCGAACTGCGCGCGGTCCTCGCCCCGGTCGTCGCCGGTACGGGACCTTCGGCGCACCCCGACATAGCCGCCGCCCGGCGCTTCGTGCGGGCCCTGGACGCGGCGGTCGCCGTGGCCTCGGCACCGGGCCGCCGCCCCGTGGTCCGCACGGTGTACGCGGCCGCAGGCCGGCTGGCCCGTCTGCTGTTGCGGAGCTGCCGGGAGCACGCGGCCGAGATGGAGCGCGGGGTCGCCGCGGCGGCGGCCGAGCGTGCACAGGCTGTGGATTACGGGCTGCGGATCGTCGCGCAGGAACAGGTCGGGCTGGCGTACGCCGGCTGGGACCGCCTGCTCACCCGGGTCGCGCTGCCCGCCTGGCGGATGGGCCGCTGGCCGTCCCGGCTGGACGCGGGCGTCGTCGCCGCCCTCACCGAGCTGTCCCGGCGGGACCGCCTGGCCGAGGGCTTCGCCTCGCGCCTCGGTGAGCGCCCCGCCTGCGACCTCCTCGAAGAGCCCGGCCTGGTGGACGAGGCCACCTCGCTGCTCGCGGCCCGCCTCTTCCACGGCGGCCCGGCGGAGTCCGGCCCCGACTGGGCGCCGGTGGCCTGGCAGGAGTATCCCGACGAGGTCGTGGACCGCAAGTGGCGCACCGACGCCGCCCGCCTCCACCGCGTCCTGGACACCCTCGGTGTACGCCGCACCACCCGCGACACCGACCATGGCCCGACCCTGGCCCGAGTCCTGAACCACCTGACGGACCCACCCCCGATCCCGGACCACGACGCCAACACGGCCGGGGCCATGGACCCCGGCCCCCGTCACACGGACACGGCTTCGACCACCGACCCGCACCCGCCCCCGGCACCGGCCCTGGACCTCGACGCGGTCCCGGACCCGGATCCGGCTGTGGACGCCGAGAAAGACCTGGCACCGGCCCTGGACCTGGATGCGATCCCGGACCCGGACCCCACTGTGGAAGCCGTGACAGACCCGGCCCCAGCCCCGGACCTGGACGCAGACCCGGACACGTACCCGGACCGGACCCCTGACACGTCCACAGACCCGGAAGACCTCAAGGCCCTCACGGACCTAAAGGACCTGGAGAACCTAAAGGACCTGGAGGACCCGGAGGCCTCGGGCGACCTCGACGACCTCGAACGCCTCGGAGACTTCGAGGACCCGGAAGACCCGCCGCCCAGCGACCCCCGCAGCGCCGCCCTCGCCGCAGGCCTCAGCGCGGAGCTCGCCCGGGAGGAGGTGACCGGCACCCCGCCCCGCACGACCGCGCCCGCCCCCACCCCGGACGCCCTGTGGGACGACGGCGCCCTCCCCCTCTTCCCGCTCCAACCCCCTCGCACCCCCCGCGAGCTGCTCGCCGACCACGTCACGGCGATGGTCTGCTGCGCCGCGATGGACACCGCTGGCGCCACCCCCGGCCTGGACTGGCTAGACGGCCCGTCCCTCCTGGTCAAGGGCGAACGCGCCGCCGACCTGACCCCCCGGGTCCTGAGCCTCATAGAGGACGGTGACCCGGCCCCGCTCAGAGCCTGGCTGGCCGAGGTCGGGATACGCGCGGAGAAGCCCGTACGACTCGTCTGAGCCGGGCGCCACCGACCACCACTTCGGCCTCACCCCTTCCGGCCCCGCCCCTGCGGAGTCCGTTGTTCCGCTTTCGGTCAATTCGAAACGAACAGTGACGGAGTCCGTGCGTAATGTGATGTGCTGGGTATTGAACGCGCACATGGCAATCGCACTCGACATAAGACAGTCGTACAAACGCGACAGCAGGGCGCGCCAAAACAGCGCAAAGCGACCAAAAACAGAAAACATCGCACCGCGCCACGCCACAGCACACTCACCGCCGCCGAGAGCGACCGCACCACCAGAACGAACGGCGCCGAGGGAGGGGAACGACCATGGGGTCGGAGCAGATTCGACGCTGGGAGTCGGGAGCACTGGCACACGCCGTGACGGATCCTTTCGGCCAGGGCCCGCTTCCCTGGCTGCGCGGCAGCGAGACGTACTTCGACGACACCGGCCAGGTGGTCCCCTGGTACGTGGACCCGGCCCCCGGCGCCCAGCAGGCCCCGGGCACCACCGCTCCGCGTGTCCCCGCTCCGCGCGCCGGCGGCCCGCGCGCCGCCGACGACGTGCGCCGCCAGATCAAGGGCTTCGTCTCCACCGGCGCGGTCGCCCCCGGCGAGGCCGTCGACCTCCATGTCACCGTCGACCCGCCCCAGGAATTCGCCGTCGACGTCTACCGCATCGGCCACTACGGCGGCGACGGTGCAGCCAAGATCACCACCAGCCCCCGCCTCTCCGGCATCGTCCAGCCCCCGCCGCTCACCGCCGACCGCACGGTCTCCTGCCACCACTGGTGGTTGTCATGGCGGTTGCAGATCCCGTCGCACTGGAGTGTCGGCGCGTATGTCGCCGTCCTCACCACCGCCGACGGCTACCGCTCCCACGTGCCCTTCACGGTCCGCGACGACCACCCGGCCGACCTGCTGCTGCTGCTCCCGGACGTCACCTGGCAGGCGTACAACCTCTATCCCGAGGACGGCCGCACCGGCGCGAGCCTCTACCACGCCTGGGACGAGAACGGCCGGCTGCTCGGCGAGGCCGACGCCGCGACGACCGTCTCCTTCGACCGGCCGTACGCGGGCGCGGGCCTGCCCCTGCACGTGGGCCACGCCTACGACTTCATCCGCTGGGCCGAGCGCTACGGCTACGACCTCGCCTACGCCGACGCCCGCGACCTGCACGCCGGCCGCGTCGACCCCACCCGCTACCGGGGCCTGGTCTTCCCGGGCCACGACGAGTACTGGTCGACCCACATGCGCCGCACGGCGGAGCTGGCCCGCGACCAGGGCACCTCCCTCGTCTTCCTCTCCTCCAACTCCATGTACTGGCAGGTGGAGTTGGCCCCGTCCCCCTCCGGCACCCCGGACCGCCTCCTGACCTGCCGCAAACGCAAGGGTCCGGGCAAGGCGTCGCTGTGGCGGGAGATCGACCGCCCGGAGCAGCAGCTGATCGGCATCCAGTACGCGGGCCGGGTCCCCGATCCGCATCCGCTGGTCGTCCGCAACGCCGGTCACTGGCTGTGGGAGGCGACCGGAGCGCACGAGGGCGACGAGATCGACGGCCTGGTGGCCGGCGAGGCCGACCGCTACTTCCCGCGCACCCCGCTGCCCGACCACGACGAGCGCATCCTGCTCGCCCACTCCCCGTACACCGACAGCGAGGGCGTCCTGCGCCACCAGGAGACGTCCCTCTACCGGGCCCCCTCCGGCGCCCTGGTCTTCGCCGCAGGAACGTTCGCCTGGTCCCCGGCCCTGGACCGCCCCGGCCATGTGGACCCACGCATCCAGCGCGCCACCGCCAATCTCCTGGACCGCATCTGCAAACGCGACTGATCGGCCCACAGGCCTGACCGGACCGACACCGGCCCCCATGACCCGCTGTCCGCACCCATCCCGGCATACGGGAGAATCGACCCACTTGGACAGAACCACGGGGAGGAACCGTGTCCGGATTCGTCGAAAAGCCCGAGCCGACCG